>JBEKNT010000005.1:0-48689 GCA_049522565.1 Acetobacteraceae bacterium | reverse complement strand
GTCGAGAAAATCCCGCGTCACTGACTTGACCTTCTGCGCATCGTAGCCGCGCACCAGATCCTCCAGCGACTGCGGCAGTCCCTCGCGCACCCCGCCCGCCTCGCGTCGCCTTGCCTCGCCCGCCTCCACGACCCAGCGACCCCCACTCACCGCCGGCCGAACAGCTTCTCGATCTCCCCCCGGCTCAGCTTGAGGAAGGTCGGCCGGCCGTGGCTGCAGGTCGCGGCGCGCGGCGTGGCCTCCATCTGGCGCAGCAGCGCGTCCATCTCCGCCTGGGTCAGCCGCCGCCCGGCGCGCACCGAGCCGTGGCAGGCCAGCCGCGCCACCACCGCGTCCAGCCGCGCCGCCAGCGCGGTCGCCTCATCCTGCTCCGCCAGTTCGTCGGCCAGGTCGCGCAGCAGCGGCGCCGGCTCCGGCGCGCCGAGCGCCGCCGGCAGCGCGCGCACCAGCACCGCGCCGGGGCCGAACGCCTCCAGCTCCAGCCCGAGCCGCGCCAGTTCGCCGGCGTGCGCCAGCAGGCGCGCGGCGTCGGAGGACGGCAGCTCGACCACCGCCGGCAGCAGCAGCGGCTGGGAGCGCACCCCGCCGTCCAGCATCTGGCTGCGGATCGCTTCGTGGGTCAGCCGCTCATGCGCGGCGTGCTGGTCCACCAGCACCAGCGAGCCGTCCGCCGCGACGGCGATGACGTAGGTGTCCAGCACCTGCGCCACCGGCGCGCCCAGCGGATGGTCCGGGTGCGGTTCGGACGGCGGCAGCATTCGCGCGGCGGGGGCGCCGGTGTCGAACCGCAGCGGCGCCTCGGCGAGGCCCGATGGAGGGTCGGACGCCAAGCCGGGCAACGGCAGGGAACGGATGCCGCCGCCGGAGGGACGCGACTGGAACAGGTGCAGCGGCGGCCGGATCGGCAGGGCGGCGCTCTGCGTCACCGTGCCGGCGCCGCCGGCCAGCGCCTGGGCCAGGGTGGAGATCACCAGGCCGCGGATCGCGTTGGCGTCGCGGAAGCGCAGCTCGGCCTTGCTCGGGTGGACGTTCACGTCCAACTCCTCGGCCGGCACGTCGAGATACAGCGCCACCACCGGGAAGCGGCCGGCCTCGATCATCGCGCGATAGGCGACGCGGACGGCGGTCTTCAGCACCGGGTCGGCGACCGGCCGGCCGTTCACCGTCAGCGCCTGCGCCGCCCCGGTGGCGCGGGTCACCGCGGGCGAGCAGGCGAACCCTTCCAGGCGGAGCGGGCCGCGCTCGCCGAACACCGGCAGCATCGCCGCGGCGGCGTCGGGGCCGAGCAAGGCGGCGACGCGGGCGGCGCGGTCCTGCGGCGGCAGGTCGAACAGGCAGCGGCCCTCGGATTCCAGCCGGAACGCCACCCCGGGGGCGGCGAGGGCGAGGCGGCGGACGGCGGCCTCGGCGTGGTCGGCCTCGGTGCGCGGGTGCTTGAGGAACTTGCGGCGGGCCGGGGTGGCGAAGAACAGGTCGCGCACCACGACGCGGCTGCCGGGCGGGCCGGCGGCGGGGGTGACGTCGGCCACCCGGCCGCCCTCGACGCGGATCGCGCTGGCATGGTCGCTGTCGGGCGGGCGGGAGACGATGGCGAGCCGGGCGGCGGCGCCGATCGACGGCAGCGCCTCGCCGCGGAAGCCGAGCGTGGCGATGCGCACCAGGTCGTCGTCCTGGAGTTTCGAGGTGGCGTGGCGCTGCACCGCCAGGGCGAGCTCGGCGGCGGTCATGCCGCAACCGTCGTCGGTCACCTCGATGCGTTCGATGCCGCCGCCTTCCAGGGTGACGGCGATGCGGGAGGCGCCGGCATCGAGGGCGTTCTCGACCAGTTCCTTCACCGCCGCGGCCGGGCGTTCGATCACCTCGCCGGCAGCGATGCGGTTGATCGTGGTTTCCGGGAGGATGCGGATGGAGGGCACGGGAGGGCGCCTGTTGGAGTCGGAGGAGAACATAGCGCGATCAGGTGGGGAGGGCCAGGAATTGGTTGGCGGGGGGGAAGATGCGTCCGCAGGCCAGGCCAGTGCCGGCTGGCGGCAGCGCAAGTAAAGATTTTAACACGGAGAAAGATCGAGAACCACGGAGGGCCACGGAGCAGAAGGAACCATAATGTACACGGTAGGATCAGTGCTTTGTTGGCTGCCGACGCCAGGGTCAAACTGAACTCCGTGGCTCTCCGTGGTTCTCGATCTTCCTCCGTGGTAAAATCTTTACTTACTTACAGGCGCGCCGCTCCCGATCCGTCAGGTCTCCCCCCGCAGCGTGCGAAAACGCGCGATCAGCCCGGTGGTGGACGCGTCATGCGCGCCCGGCACCACCCCCGGTGTCAGCTCCGGCAGGATGCCGCCGGCGAGTTCCTTGCCCAGCTCCACGCCCCACTGGTCGAAGCTGTCGATATCCCAGATGCAGCCCTGCACCGCCACCTTGTGCTCGTACAGCGCGATCAGCCGGCCGACGCTGAACGCGTCCAGCCGACGGAACAGGATGGTGTTGGACGGCCGCTCGCCGACGCACACCCGATGCGGTGCCACCGCGTCGATCTCGGCCGGCGAGGCGCCTTTGGCCGCCATCTCGGCGCGCACCTGCGCCTCGGAGCGGCCGCGCAGCAGCGCCTCGGACTGGGCGAAGGCGTTGGCGGCCAGCGCGCGGTGCGCCTCCGGCCGGTCGTGGTCGGGCACCGCCGCGAGGATGAAGTCGACCGGGATGGCCCGCGTCCCCTGGTGCACCAACTGCATGAAGCTGTGCTGCGCGTTGGTGCCCGGCTCGCCGAACAGGATCGGGCAGGTGTCGGTGCCCACCGCCTCGCCCGCCAGGGTGACGTGCTTGCCGTTGCTCTCCATCTCCACCTGCTGGAGGTGCGCCGGCAGCCGGCGCAGCCGGTCGTCATAGGCCAGCACGCATTGCGTGGCGCAGCCGAGCGTATTGACGTGCCACACCCCGACCAGGCCGTGCAGCACCGGCAGGCACGCCCGCAACGGCGCGTCGCGGAAATGGCAGTCCATCGCCCAGGCGCCGTCCAGCATCTGCTGGAAGCGCTCCCAGCCGGCCGCCAGGGCGATCACCAGCCCGACCGGCGACCACAGCGAGTAGCGCCCGCCGACCCAGTCGCGGAAGCCGAACACATGCTCCGGCGCGATGCCGAAGGCGGCGACCGCCTTCAGGTTGGTGGACAGCGCGGCGAAGTGCTTGCCCACCGCCGCCTCGCCCAGCGCCGCGGCCAGCCAGGCGCGCATCGCCGCGGCGTTCATCGCGGTTTCCAGCGTGGTGAAGGATTTCGAGGCGACCAGCACCAGGGTGCGCGCCGGATCGAGCTGCTTCACCACGTCGGCCATCGCGTGGCCGTCCACGTTGGACAGGAAATGCGCCGTCATGCGCGCGTCGGTGCGGCCGGTGGTCAGCGCCTCGGTCGCCACCCGCGGACCCAGATCCGACCCGCCGATGCCGATATTCACCACGTCGGTGAACCGCTCGCCGGTGGCGCCGCGCTGGTGGCCGTCATGCACCGCGGTGACGAACGCCCGCATGCGATCGCGTTCCGCCGCGGCCAGTTTCGCGGCGTCGTCGACGCTGCCGCCGAGCGCCGCGCGCAACCCGGCATCCGCCGGCGCGCGCAGCGCCATGTGCATGGCGGCGCGATGCTCGGTGACGTTCACCGCTTCGCCGGCGAACAGGCGGCGGCGGAAGCCCTCCAGATCCGCGGCCTCCGCCAGAGCGAACAGCGCGTCGAGCACCGCGCCGTCGATCGCCGACTTGGAGAAGTCGAGCGTCAGGTCGTCGAGCGACGCGCTGAACTTATGCGCCCGCCCGGGATCGGCGTCGAACAGGGGGGTGATGCGGCGGCCGTCCGGCCGGGCAGCGAGTTGGGCCAGCCGCGCAAACGCGGCCGAGCGGGGGGATGCGGCGTTCATGCGAGCAAGCCTACTCCGGTTCCTGCGGCAGGATGTAGGCACGATTTGCCGGAGCCCCAGGTTTTGCCGGCGTCGCATGATCGTCTCGTGTCGCGGCGCGGGAGATCGCGGCGCATGCGGCCCGCGTCCGCGGCCAGGCTGGTGCCGGCGGGCGGCAATAAACCAGCGGATCGTGGCAAGTCGAGCCCGGCCGTGATCGCGTCGCGCGCATGGATACAGCGGCACGCAACAGCCAGTTCCTCGACGCCGACCAGTTCCTGCGGACCGACCAGTCCGCGTTCGGTACCGCGTGGCGCTATGAGCTGGTCCGCGGCACGATCGTCGCGCACGCGGCGCCAAGTCCCGAACATGGCGTCATCCTCAACAACCTAGCCGGCGAACTCTACAATCGCCTGCGCGGGCACGAGTGCAGGTCCGAAGTCGGCAGCGGCGCTGCGCCGCAGTACGAACAGCGCGACACGGCACGCATTCCCGATGCCACGATCCGCTGCGACAAGCATCCTCGGGTGCTGTTCGAGGTGGTTTCCCCGGCGGAGCTACGGCACAAGCGGCAGTGGGACCAGAAGCGATCCGACCTGCAAGCCGTCGAGGGCGTGCAGGAGATTGTCGAGATCTTCCCGGACGAGATGCTGGCACACGCCTACCGGCGGCAAGGCGCCGGCTGGGTCTTCGAATCGATCGCCGGCCCGGACGCCGAGGTCGCGCTGCCGAGCGTCGGCATCGCGGTCCCGCTGGCGGCGCTGTATGAGCGGGTGGTGCCGGAGGCGTCGTGAAGGCCGGCGATGCGCCGGCAAGGCTCCGCCCGCCACGACGGGTCCATGCAGCCGGGCGGGTTACACGGCCCCCATGCGCTGCAACTCACGGCTGAGATGTTGCACGGCCCGGCTGCCGAACGCCACGTAAAGCCGCCGGGACACCAGTGCCGCGAGCCAGTCCGGCCGTTCGTGCAGCACGCCTTCCGCGATCAGCCGGTCCGCTTCGTCCGCGATCGCCGCGTTGATTTGCTCCATCACGTCGTCGGCCAGTTCGCGGCCGGCGAACGCCTTGACCCGCGCATTCAGCCGGGCCGTCGCCAGGACCTCCCGGTCGCTGACCTTCGCCGGGGTTTCGAACAGCAGCTTGTGCAAGTCTGCCATCGGACGGCCGTCCTTTTGTGCAAAGCCCGCAGCGGAAGCGAGGCGAAGCCTGAATGCGAACACCGGGCAACGGTTGCGGCTGCCATGCGCCATCCCGGCCGATTCGTTCAATCGCCGCGTAGCCGTCGGCCTTGGGTTCCCGGCAAACCTCGACTTCTCCGGAGGTAAGATCGACGATCCAGAACTCCGGAATGACGTGACGTGCGTAGAGCGCGCGTTGCGCGGCGCGGTCCTGGTTCTTCGCCTCGAAGGCGCCCATCTCGCGCATCCGTCGCTCCAGACTGACCGTACGGTTGTCTGGCCAGTTATGCGACCCGACCCCGCCGGTCCCTCCAGCCGCACAACGCCTGGCGTCCCCTCCCCGCCTCAGATCGCCATCGCGTAAGCCGGCCGCCGTGGGTCGGCGCCCGCCCCGAGCAGGCCCGTCGACGGATCGGTCAGGATCGCCTCCACCGAGCCGGCCAGCCACGTCCAGTCCGGCCAGTCGCGAATCTCGTGCCCCCGCGCCGCGAGTTCGTCGCGCGTCGCCTGGTCGATGCGTCCCTCGACCGCCAGCCGGCCCGGGAAATATTCGAACGGTGCGAAGGATGACGGGAAGGAATACGACGCCACCCGCGGCGCCTCGATCGCGCTCTGCGGGTCCATGCCGAAATGCATGATGTTCAGCAGCACCTGGAGCATCGCCTGGGTCTGCACGTCGCCGCCCGGCGTGCCGAACGGCATGACGCCGCCCGCCTCGGTGAGCAGCATCGCCGGGTTGGGCGTCAGCCGAGGCCGCTTGCCGGGCGCGACACCGGCCGGATGCCGCGGATCGGGCCGGCTTTGCGAGCCGCGGCCGGACGGCGTGATGCCCAGCCCCGGCACCACCGGCACGTTGCCCGAGCCATCCGACGGCGTCGCGCTGAATGCATTGCCCCAGCGATCGACCACGCAGCAATACGACGTGTCCGCCTCCACCTTGGGCAGTTCGGCGTCGCTCGCGGCGAACCGCGTGTTGGGCAGATCGAGCGGCGCCGGCATCTGCCCGAACGCCCGGTCGTCGCGCACCGCGGCGGCGCGGCGGCGGATCGTCGCCGGATCGAGCAGATGGTCGATCGGCACATCGACGACGGCCGGATCGCCGAAGAAATGCTCGCGATCGGCCATCGCCAGGTTCACGCACTCGACGATCCGGTGCAGGTAGTCCGCCGAATTATGCGCCAGCCCGTCGATCCCCACTTGCTCGACCAGCGCCAGCGCCTCCTGCAAGGCCGGCCCCTGGCACCACGGGCCGCAGGTGATCAGCTCGTGGCCGCGCCAGCGCCGCCGCACCACCGGCTCGATCGGGGAGCGATACGACGCCAGGTCGTCGAGCGACAAATAGCCGCCCTCTGCCTGCTGGAACTTTACGATCTCCCGCGCGATGTCGCCGCGATAGAACGCGTGGTGCGCGGCGTTCAGGCCGGCGAGGCGGTCGGGGCCGGCGGCGCGATCCTGGTCGGCCATGTATTGCAGCGTGCGCGCGGTGTCGGCCTGGACGAATTTTTCCCCCGCCCGCGGCACCCGGTTGTGCGGCAGGAAGACCGCGGTATTGGATGCCCAGCGGCGGTATTCATGCTCGTGCGAGGCGATCGACGCGGCCAGCAGCGGATACACCGCGAAGCCCTCGGCGGCGAAACGGATCGCCGGGGCGGCGACATCGGCGAAGCGCAACGTGCCGTGCCGGCGCAGCGCGGTGATCCAGGCGTCCGGCGCCGCCGGCACCACGGTGCGCAGCACGCCATCGGGAATCTTTCCCCCATGCTCGCGCATGAACAGGTCGGCCGGGATCGCTTTCGGCCACCAGCCCAGACCGGCGATGCTCTCCACCGTGCCGTCGGCCAGGCGGATGATGATCGGCGCCACCCCGGCGACGTTCACCAGGTCCGGCTGCAGCACGCCGAGCGCGATGCCGGCGGCACAGCCCGCGTCGATCGCGTTGCCGCCGGCTTCCAGGATGGAGAAGGCCGCCGCGGCGGCGAGGTAGTGGCCGGCGGAGACCGCATGGCGGGTGCCGTAGATCGTCGGGCGATGGGTCATCGGAAGCCTCCTCCTCGCAGAATGGTCGCGCCAGGCCGGTTCGGTCGCGCCGCAGCCGCAGCGTGCGGCAAACCGCGCGCAGCGTCCATATTGTCGCCACATGCGGCCGGTGCTCAGGTTTCGCCACGCAGCCGTGATCGGCGCGCCCCTCGCGCCTGGACCCGAGCCCTAGTAATCAGTCCGGAATGGATCCGCCTGGACCATCCAACGAGAACGGGGGGGCGTCGGCCGCGGCCGACTTCCAGACATTCCCGCTCGCGCGCGACGAAATCCTGACCCTCGCGGAGCGTTCCGCCGGCATCGGCGTCTGGGACATCGACCTCACCACCGACATGCTGCGCGGCACCCCGCAGTTCTTCCGCATCATGGGCCTGGAGCCGACCGGCCGTCCCATCCCCACCGGGACGACGCGGCAGCTTCGCCACCCGCAGGACCGGCAGCGCGTCACCGACGCTTTCCGCCAGGCGATCGACGGCGGCACCGACTACTGCGAGGTGGAATACCGGATCATCCGGCATGACGGCCAGACGCGGTGGATCCTCGGCCGCGGCCGGGTGATCCGCGATGCCGCCGGCCGGGCGATGCGCTACAGCGGCGTCGATGTCGACGTGACCGAGAGCAAGCGCTCGCAAGCCGCCCTGCGCGAGAGCGAGGCGCGCTTTCGCCGCGTGTTCGAACAGAGTCCGCTCGGCAAGGTCACCGCCGACGCGGCGTTCCATTTGCGCGAGGTGAACCCGGCGCTGTGCCGCATGCTCGGCTACGACGCCGACGAACTGATCGGCCGCGGTTTGCTCGACTTCGTGCATCCGGACGACCGCGCCGGCACTGCCGCCGGCCGGCAGCGGCTGATGACCGGCGCCGTGCCGCAGATCCAGCTCGAACTGCGCTTCATCCGCAAATCCGGCGAGCCGCTGTGGGTCAGCGTCAATGTCGGACCGATCCGCGATCTCGACGGCCGGTTTCTCTACAGCCTCGGCGTCATCGAAGACATCGACGAGCGCAAGCGGATCACCCAGGCGTTGCAGGACAGCGAGCGCCGGCTGCGCCAACTGAACGAACAATTGGAACAGCAGGCCGAAGAGCGGGCGCGGCAGCTCGCGTCCAGCCGGGCCCAGTTGCAGGCCTTCTTCGACAACTCGCCGGACTGGCTGACGTTGGTGCACGCCCTGCCGGACGGCAGTTTCGTGTTCGCGGATTTGAATCCGACCAGCGAAGCCGCCTATGGCCTGCCGCGCGACCAGGTGGTGGGCCGCAAGGTCGAGGACATACTGGGCGCCGAACCGGCCCGCGTGCCGCTGCACTACTTGCGTGAATGCCTGCGCACCGGCGAGCCGCAGCGCTACGTGGTGCGCCGGACGATGGCCGGGCGGACGCGCACCATCGACGTGATGTTCGTCCTGGTGCCGCAGCAGGCGCCGGGTGACGACCGCTACGTCATCACCACCGCACGCGACATCACCGAGCGCGAGCAATTGGAAGCCCAGTTGCGCCAGGCGCAGAAAATGGAAGCGATCGGCCAGCTCACCGGCGGCGTCGCGCACGACTTCAACAATCTGCTCGCCGTCATCTCCGGCAATGCGGAGCTGGCGAAACGCCGGCCGAACGCCAACCTGACCAAGCTGATGGACAACATCG
Organism: Acetobacteraceae bacterium; assembly: GCA_049522565.1. Classification (GTDB taxonomy): domain Bacteria; phylum Pseudomonadota; class Alphaproteobacteria; order Acetobacterales; family Acetobacteraceae; genus JASHVB01. The sequence continues at coordinate 39,958 of JBEKNT010000005.1, read as the reverse complement.
TGCGCGCCGGCGAACGCGGCACCGCGCTGACCCGGCAACTGCTGTCGTTGTCGCGCCGCCATTCGGCCAACCCGCAGGTACTGAACCTGCGCCAGGAAATGGCCCGCATCACCGAGATGCTGCGCGCGTCGCTGCGTGGCGACATCCGCCTGGATTTGTCGGTCGCCGAGGATGTCTGGCCGATCGAGGTCGATCTCGCCGAACTCGAAATCGCCCTGTTGAACGTCGCGGCGAACGCACGGGACGCGATGCCGCAGGGTGGGGAATTCTCGATCGAGGTGCGCAATGCGCCGCATCACAGCGCGCCGCTCGCCGATGTCGATCATGTCGTCATCGCCATGCGCGATACCGGCACCGGAATTCCGGCCGAGGTGGTCGCCAAGGTGTTCGATCCGTTCTTCACCACCAAGGAGCTGGGACAAGGCACCGGCCTGGGACTGAGCCAGGTCTATGGCTTCGCCCGGCAGTCGGGCGGCACGGCAGCGGTCGACAGCCAGCCTGGTCGCGGCACCACCCTGTCGCTGTATTTGCCGCGTTGCCGCAAGGAAATGACCGCGGCCGACGCTCCGGATCGTGCCGCATCCACGCAGCCGGAAAGTGGGCGGATTCTGCTGGTGGAGGACAATCCCGAAGTCGCCGCCGTAACGGCGCAGATGTTGACCGCGATGGGTTTCACCGTGGAGTCCGCCGACCGCGCCCGCAAGGCGCTCGCATTGCTCGATGCAAACCGGACGTTCGATCTGCTGCTGACCGATGTGGTGATGCCGGAAGGCATGACGGGACTCGATCTCGCCAAGACGGTGCGGTCGCGGTTGCCGAACCTGCCGATTCTGCTGATCTCCGGCTACAACGACGTGGTGGCCAGGAACGGCGCAGAATTCCCCGTGCTGCGCAAGCCGGTGCCGTACGAGGAACTGCGCCGCATCATCTGCCTGTGTCTCGACCGTGCGGCAAAGGCGCGGGACGCGGTGGCGGGAAACGCCGCCGGTTCGGCCAAGGATACGGCATCGCGGCTGCTCGCGTGAGGGTCAGGACGCGCGGGGCAGCAAGTGCTTCAGGCGGTCCCGTCAATCATGCGGTCATTGCTCGGCGACGCCTTATTGGGGCGGTCACCGCGCGTGCCGGGTAGGGGCACAACCTGCATCAACCCGAGGCCACTGCCAGGGACCTGCACCCGTTGCTCGTCTGCAAGGTACCCGACCATCGGCAAGATTCGCTCGGGCAGGCCAACCAAGCGGTAATCTCCTCGCACCGGTTCCCGGCACAATCAGGCCGTCGGCGTCTCCAGCCATCGCGGGAGGCGCGCGCATGCCGCCCCTCCCTCAATTCACCCGCTTCTCCCGCCCTTCCCAGAACGGCGCGCGCAACTCGGTCTTCAGCACCTTGCCGGCGCCCGACAGCGGCAGCGACGTCTCGCGGATATCGACACTGCGCGGGCACTTGTAGTGCGCGATCAACCCCCGGCAATGCGCGATCACCTGGTCCGCCGTCACCGTCCTCCCGGCGCGCGGCACGACGATGGCGTGCACCGCCTCGCCCCAGCGCTCGTCGGGTATTGCGACCACCGCCACTTCCGCGACGCCATCCAGCGTGGAGATCGCGCTCTCGACCTCTGCCGAATAGATGTTCTCCCCGCCGCTGATGATCATGTCCTTCAGCCGATCGACCACATAGACGTAGCCGTCGTCGTCCATGTAGCCGCCGTCGCCGCTATGGTACCATCCGCCGCGCAACGCCGCCGCGGTTTGCTCCGGCTTGTTCCAGTAGCCCAGCATGACGTTGGGGCCGCGCACCTGCACCTCGCCCACGGTGCCGCGCGGCACCTCGTTGTCCTCGGCATCGGCGATGCGCACCTCCACCATCACCGCCGCCTTGCCGCAGCTTCGGCTGCGCCCCGGCACCAGCGCGTCGCGCGGCTCCAGCGCGGTGACCAGAGGCGCCGCCTCGGTCATGCCATAGACGTGCAGGAAGCGGCAGCGCGGCAGTTTCTCCGTCGCCCGCGCCAGCACCGCGTCCGGCATCGGCGAGGCACCGAACGGCACCATCTGCAAGCTGGACAGGTCGTGCGCATCCAACCCGGGGTAATTCACCAGCGCATTCACCATCGTCGGCACCAGCAGCGTGTTGGTCACATGCTCTGCCTCGATCGAAGCGGCGACCGCGGCCGGATCGAAGCGCGGAATGAACACGTGCGTGCCGCCCAGCATGGTGACCGCCAGCGTCGAGGCATTGTCGGCCAGGTGGAACATCGGCGGCGCGTGCAGGTAGATGCCGTCGCTCGCATAGCCGACCGCAACGATCATGTTCGCCGCATTGATCACCAGGTTGCGGTGCGTCAGCATCACGCCCTTCGCCTGGCCGGTGGTACCGCCGGTGTAGAAGATGCCGGCGACGTCGTCGTCCTCGGCGGCGACGTCGGTGACCGGCGGCGCGTCCAGCAGGTCTTCGAACGCGCGCATGCCGGCGGGCACCGCATCGTCGTCGAGATAGACGATGTCGCGCACCGTCCCCAGCCTGCCGTCAAGCTGCGCCAGCACCGGCGCGAACGCGGCATCGACGAACAGCATCGTCGCACCGCTGTCCGCGAGGATATAGGCGATCTCCGGCGGTGCCAGCCGCGTGTTGAGCGGCACCGTAATGCCGCCCGCGGCGGGCACGGCGAACAGGTATTCGAAATAGCGATCGCTGTTCAGCGCGAGGATGGCGGCGCGGTCGCCCTTGCCCAGGCCGCGACGCCGCAGCCCGCCGGCGAGACGCGCGATGCGCGCCGCGGTCTCGCGCCACATGCGGCGGCGGTCGCGGAAGATCGTCGAAACGCCGGTCGGCTTGGTTTGCGCCGCGCGTTGCAACCCCTGGTTCAGGTGCATCCGCGTCCTCCCTCGTGCTTTCTTGCGTACTTGCGTTGCTGCGTCGCGTGCCGGAACGTTCCCGACGCCAATAGGATAGGCCGTTGGGCAGCCCGTCCTCAAGGGGCGCGCTGTGCGCTGAAGCGCCGCCGCGGAATACCTGCGTCAGTCGAGGTGCGGACCATGCCCCACTCGTCATGGTCCGCGCAGGCGGATCATGCAGGACTTTCCCTTACTCAGCAGTCGGCAAGTAATACCAACCGCCCTGAAGATTGACGTACTGCACGGGCCGCCCCCAACCGTCATGGCCGGGCTTGACCTGACCATCGATCGCGGCACCACGGCTGCATAGATGGCCGGGTCAAGCCCGGCCATGACGCGGGAAGCGCCGGTGCGACGGAACGCTCACACCCAGCCATGACGCATTATGATCGTTTCTGTCCCGCCAGCCAGCGGAATACCACAGAGAAGTCCTTGGCGCCGTCCCCGGCATCGACCACCGCCTGGTAGAACGACAGCGCATGCGCCGCGAGCGGCGTCGGCGATCCGGTGGCATCCGCCGCCGCCTGCGACAGCTTCACATCCTTCAGCATCAGCGCTGCCATGAAGCCGGGCGCGTAGTCACGGTTCGACGGCGCCGCCGGCACCGGGCCCGGCGCCGGGCAGTAATTGCTCAGCGCCCAGGACTGGCTCGTGGCGGTGCTGGCGATCGCGTACAGCTTGTCCCAGTCGAGGCCGAGTCTCTGCGCCAGCAGAAAACCCTCGGCCACGCCGACCATGTTGATCGCGAGCATCATGTTGTTGCAGATCTTCGCCGCCTGGCCGGCACCCGGTCCGCCGGCGAGGAAGATGTTCTTGCCCATGGCATGCAGGATCGGCAGGCCACGGGCGAAGGCAGCCTCACTGCCGCCCACCATGAAGGTCAGCGTGCCGTTCGCGGCGCCGACCGTGCCGCCGGACACCGGCGCATCCAGCATCTCCAGGCCGGCCTGTTCGGCGGCCGCGGTGACGGTGCGCGCGCTCTCGACATCGATGGTGGAGCAATCGATGAGCAACGGCTTCGCGCCCTGCACCGCCTCGATCAGGCCGCCCTGATGCAGCCAGACGTCACGCACATGCTCTCCCGCCGGCAGCATGGTGATGACGAACTCGGCGCCGCGCGCCGCGTCGGCGGCGCTGGTCGCAACGCCGCCGCCGACCGTGGCAAGCTGCTGCAAGGCGGCGGGATTGACGTCGTAGCCGGTGACGCGATGCCCGGCCTTGAGCAAGTTCGCCGCCATCGGCGCGCCCATGTTGCCCAGGCCGATGAAACCGATGGTCGCCATGGTTCAGAGTACCTCGAACACGTCGTAGACCGGACCCTCCGGCGGGCGCCGCCCGGTGCCGACGGCAATGATGCGGTTCAGCCAGTCGTATTTCGCCGCGGCGGTTTCGAACGCCACCGAGATGCGGAAATAATACTCCGCCGGATCGACGGTGTCGCCGCGGTTGAGCCGGTCCATCACCGCTGCCGACCCGTGCCGCATGCCGCGATAGGTCATGCCGATCGTCGCGCCGTCGTCGGTTTCCAGCACCAGCCGCACGTCCAGCGTGGTTGCGCCGTCCGGCCGCAGGATGATCCAGTCGGCGCCGCCGGGCAGCACCTTGCCCTTCAGCCGCGCGCCTTCGAACGTGCCGCCGGCGACCAGGCCGACGCGGCGGTTGCCGTTCGGCGTGGCGCCGATCGGCTGCATGCCGGCCACCTGAAGGGTCATGGTGAACAGGGGTGCGGTGCGGATTTCGGCCATGCTGTCCTCGCGCGCGATCGGATCGGCGCGGATCAGACCCGATCCGCCGGGCGGAGACAAGGGACCGGCGACACCACCGCGGGGCACCCGATTTCGTGATTGCTCCGGCCACCCGAAAGCGCAACATCACGCTATTGATACCAGAACTTTTGGCGTCTCGACTGGACTTGCGCGAGAAAAGTGCAGTACGAATCAAGCTTGTCAGTGCTTGCCTGATCCATTGGAGAACGGCCATGGCAAGAATTCTCGTGGTCGATGACGAGCCGATGCTGTGCGATCTGTTCCGCGGATGGTTGCAGGAGAGTCTTGGCGCGGACGTGGCATGCTCGTTGACCGGTACGCTCGCAGCCCAAATGATGGTCGGCAGGGGATTCAATCTCGCGCTGATCGATGCTGTGCTGCCCGATGCTTCGGGCATTGCGCTGGCCGCACTCGCGGCCAACCACAATACGCCCGCGCTGCTGATGTCCGGCCATCCGGAGATCATCGACAAGCTTGACCGATGCGGTTTTCCGACTCTGAAAAAGCCCTTCCCGTCCTCCCGTCTGCTGGCCGAGGCGTCCAGCATCATGCGTCATGCGGCCGAGAACATTCTCGCCGTGCAGGCGTCGGCCGCCGAGATGCGGGTGCGCACCCAGGCGCTGAAAGCCGCGATGGACGAGTCGCACCGGCTGGCGGATGCGATCGCCGCCCGGACGGACGCCTGAAACCCCGACGCCGGCTCGCATTTCCCGCCGCACCGGTATTGCTCTAACCTGCATCCGCCGCATGCAGAGAGGAGCCAGCATCATGCCGAGCGATTACCCGTTGCCGTCCAGCGATCTCGCAAGCCTTGGCTTCGCCGCGAGGCCGATCGAGCACCTCGACCGGCTGATCCAGCAGCATATCGAGGAAGGCCGCTATCCCGGCGCGCAGATCGCCCTGGCGCGGCATGGGCAACTGGCGTTGTTCCGCACCTATGGCAATGCGAAGAGCGAGCCCTCCAGGCTGCCGGCCGCGAACGACACGCTGTTCCTGCTGTTCAGCCAGACCAAGGTGCTGACCAGTGCCGCGGTGTGGACGCTGGTCGAGGAAGGCAAGCTGTCTTTCATGGACAAGGTGTCCGATCACCTGCCGGAATTTGCCGCGCGCAGCAAAGCCGACATCACGCTGGAGCAGGTGATGACGCATCAGGGCGGCTTTCCGAATAATAACGTTACCAAGGCGACCTGGACGGACCATGCGCGGATGCGGGCCGAGGTCTGCGACTTCTCGCTCGACTGGACGCCGGGTTCGAAGCTGCAATACCACGGCCAGGCGGCGCACCTGGTGCAGGCGATGGTGATCGAGGCGGTCACCGGCCAGGACTACCGCGACGTGATCCGCCAGCGCGTGATCGAGCCGCTTGGGCTCGGCAACGACATCTTTGTCGGCGTGCCGACGCAACAGCAGAACCGCTGCGCCAATACCTATGCGCCGGAACCGCGTGACAATTCTGCCGAGTTCCGCGCTGCGGGTTTGCCGAGCGGCGGTGGTTTCGCGACGGCGCGCGGCATGGCGGCATTCTACCAGATGCTGGGCGCCGGTGGACGACTGGGCAATCTGCGGCTGTTCTCGCCGCGGCTGATCGCCTACGTGTCGCGCAGCCATACCGGCGAGCGTGGCGATGAGCAGATGAACGGTATTCCGATGCATCGCGGGCTGGGGCCGCATGTGCGCGGCGAGAGCGATCGCATCCGCGGCCTCGGCACGATCGGCGCGCCGGTGACGTTCGGTCACGGCGGCGTCGGCTCGTCGTATTCCTGGGCGGATCCGAGCAGTGGCGTGTCGTTCAGCTACCTGACGAATTTCGTGTCGCCCGATCCGTGGCATTCGGCGCGGCTCGATCGCGTGGCGAACCTGGTGCACGCGGCGATCGACTGAGCGCGCCCGTCGTTCCGCCGGCTGGGTGGGGTTGGCAAAACGGGCCGCCGCGGCCAACTGCGGCGGCCCGTTTTTTCGTTGCTTGAGCCGCGGCGCGAGATCCGGCGCCGACGGGCGAATGTCAGGAAAAACCCTACAATTGTCAGGAAAACCTTTGACGCCGGCTGACGGTCGGGCATAGGGTTTCAACACTTGTCGCACCGGGCAACGGAATGGCGGAACCGCCATCCGTTTGGTTCTGTGATGTAATAATGACGACAAGGCCGAAAAATCTAAATAATAAACAGGGAGTTCCCGTCAATGTCTGCTGCCGCCGGAAGTAATCCGTCCGTCCCATGGTGGAAGGAGCCCACCAAGGACCAGTGGTATGCCTTTATTGCTGCGTGGCTGGGATGGACGCTCGACGCGTTCGACTTCACCGTATTCCTGCTGATCATGCACGCGATCGCGCAGGAGTTTAACGTTTCGATGCTATCGGTGACGTTCGTGTTCACCATCACGCTGTGGATGCGTCTTGTGGGGGCCACCGCCTCCGGCTGGATGGGCGATCGGATCGGCCGCAAGAAGCCGTTGATGCTGGCGATCCTCGGCTATTCGCTGTGCAACTTCGCCGCCGGCCTGGCGCCGAGCTTCACGTTCCTGTTCGTCGCCCGCGCCATCCTCGGCCTGTTCATGGGCGCCGAATGGCCGGCCGGATCGGCCCTGGCGATGGAAACCTGGCCGCAGCGCTCGCGCGGGTTCATGGGCGGCGTCTTGCAGGGCTCCTGGGGCATCGGCTTCCTGATGTCGTTCGCCATCTATGGCCTGTTCTACAATTCGCTCGGTTGGCGCGGCATGCTGATCGTCGGCGTACTGCCGGCGTTCGCGGTCCTCTATGTGCGCTTTTTCGTCAAGGAGCCCGAGGTCTGGGTGGAAAACCGCCGGCTCCAGCGCACCCAGAACCGCGAGGTCAAGGTGCCGCTGTTCAGCATCTTCAAGCGCGGCATGCTCGGCAACACCCTGACCGCGTGCTGGTGGATGGCGAGCGGATTCGTCACCTACTATTCCGTTACCGTCCTGTTCGCGACGCATCTTCAGGTTGACCTGCACATGTCGCCAGGGGCGATCGGCGAGGTCGGCGTCGCCGCCAACCTGGTCACCTTCCTGTCCAGCGCGGGCTGGGGTTGGCTGGCGGACAAGCTGGGCCGCCGGGCGTCGATGATCATTCCGGCGCTGATCGCCATCCCGCTCGCCCCGATGTATCTCCTGAGCCACGATTACTCGCTGATCTGGTGGGGGTTCGTGTTGCAGGGCGCGGCGGGCAGCGGCGGCATGCAAAGCCAGATGGCGACCTACCTGAACGAGCGGTTCCCGACCGAGGTGCGGGCGACGGCGAGCGGCTTCTGCTATCACCAGGGGGCGATCTGGGGCGGCCTGGTGGCGCCGATCGTCGCCTATTTCGCCACCGTCTGGGGCCTCGGCTACGCGATCCCGATGATGATCGGGACGATGATCTTCGCACTCAGCTACGTGTTTGCATTGCTGGTGGGGCCGGAGACCAAGGGCAAACAACTCGTGGCGGATCTGGTGGTCGCCTGAGCGTGCAGCCGGCCATGCGCTGCCGGCGCCGACGCCGGCAGCGCATGGGCATGTCAGTTGCCGGGGGACCGGGCCGTCCGCGGAGAACTGTCTGATATGGCCCGCGCATTGGGGCAAGCGTGGCTAGGCCTGTCGTGTCGGCGGCGGAATGGCGGCAGCGCCGCTCCGCTATCGGCATTGCCGAGCGCCGGAACGGCAAGTTCGCAGAAGTTCAAAAAAACCCAGGGAGTTGCCGAACATGTCTGTCAGCACCGGAAGTGACCTGTCAGTACCGTGGTGGAAAGAACCGACCAAAGACCAATGGCTGGCCTGGTGGGCCGCCTGGCTCGGTTGGACACTGGATGCGTTCGACTTCACGATTTTCCTGCTGATCATGGTGCCGATCTCGAAGGAGTTTAACGTCTCGCTGACCGAGGTCACCGCGGTCTTCACCATCACCCTGTGGGTGCGATTGCTCGGTGCCACCGCCTCCGGCTGGCTGTCGGATCGGATCGGGCGGAAGAAGCCGTTGATGATCTCGATCCTTTGGTACTCGATCTGTAACTTCATCGCCGGCTTCTCGCCGACCTTCCTGTTTCTGTTCATCTTCCGCGCATTGCTCGGCGTCGGGATGGGTGCCGAGTGGCCGGCCGGCGCGGCGCTGGCGATGGAATCCTGGCCGCCCCGGTCGCGCGGGCTGATGAGCGGCGTGCTGCAAGGCTCCTGGAGCATCGGCTTCGTGCTGTCCGCCGGCGCCTACGCGTTGCTGTACGATTCGATCGGCTGGCGCGGCCTGCTGTGGCTCGGCATCCTGCCGGCGCTCGCGGTCGTCTGGGTGCGCAAATACGTCAAGGAGCCCGAGGTCTGGGTGGAGAACCGCAAGAAGCAGCGGGAGCAATCGCGCGAAGTGCACGCGCCGCTGTTTGCCATCTTCAAGCCGAAGGTACTGGTCAATACGCTGACGTCGTGCTGGTGGATGGCGAGCGGCTTCGTGGTTTACTACTCGATCTGGTCGCTGTTCGCGACCCACCTGCAGCGGGATCTTCACTTGGGGGCGTTGATGGTCGGCGCGCCACTGATTGTCGCCAACCTCGTGGCCTTCCTCGCCAGCGGCTTCTGGGGCTGGGTGGCGGACGTGATCGGGCGCCGCTGGTCGATGATGATCCCGGCCTTCATCGGCATATTCGTCACGCCGGTCTACCTGCTGACCACCGATCCTTTGTGGATCATGCTTGGCTTCATCACACAGGGCTTCTTCGCCGGGGCGATCTACGGCCAGAACCCGAGCTACCTGGCCGAGCGCTTCCCGACCGAGGTGCGCTCCACTGCCAGCGGCTTCTGCTACCACCAGGGGGCGATCTGGGGCGGGTTCGTGGCCCCGATCCTGACCTACTTCGCCATCAATAGCGGGGTCGGCTTCGGCATCCCGATGTTGATCGGCACGGTGGGCGGCCTGGTCAGCTTCATTCTCGCCTTGTCGGTCGGTCCGGAGACCAAGGGCAAGGAACTGGTGGCGGATCTCGAGGTTTTCGCCACCGCCGAAGTTCCCTGATCGGCCGGGTGGCGTTGCCGTCCGATGGCGCGGCCAGCTAGTCTGGCCGCGCCATGCCTTATGCCAGCAACGACGAGCTGCCGCCGTCGGTGGGCAACCACCTGCCGCCGCACGCGCAGGACATTTTCCGCGAGGCGTTCAACCACGCCTGGCAGCAGCACGGCGGCGACGAGGCGACGGCGTTTCGCATCGCCTGGGCCGCGGTGAAGCGCAGCTACCGCAAGCGCGGCGATGCATGGGTGCCGATCGGGCGGTGACTATCCCACCTTCCGGAACTTGTGCAGCGACCGCAGATTGTCCGGCCGCGGCTTGTCGGGCCAGGTCTGCGGCCAGTTGGTCCACGACACCTCGCCGACGTACAGGTCGCCGCGCGAATCCACCGTCAGCCCGTGCGGCGCGAGGAACTCGGTCGGCCCGATGCCCGGTCCCAACCCGCCCAGCCGCGCGATGCGCTTGCCGGTGTTGTCCACGATCGTCACGCGCGGCCCGAGATTAGGCACGTTGCGGCTGACCGGCTGTACCGCACCCAGCTCTCCGATATAGCAGATCGGGCACTTGCCCGGCGGCATGAACAAACCGCACGGACGATGCAGGTTGTTCCACTGCGTCTCGTAACGCCCGTTCCCGTCGAATACCTGCACGCGGTGGTTCTCGCGATCCGCCACATACACCCAGCCATCGCCGTCGCAGGTAATGTTGTGCGCGATATTGAACTCGCCCGGATCGGTGCCGGGCCCGCCCCACGACATCAGCAGTTTGCCCCCCGGCGAGTATTTGTGCACGCGAGAATTGCCATAGCCGTCCGACACGTAGATATCGCCCTGCGGCGACATCGCGGTGTGCGTGCAGCGATGGAATGGCTCGCCGCTCATATACGGCGCCGGTTTGCCCGGAATGCCGAGCGTCAGCAGTACCTTCCCCTCCAGCGTGCACTGGCGGACCGTGTGGTCGCCGTCGTCGGTCAGCCAGATCGTGTCGTCCGGTGCCATGAACACGCCGTGCGCGCGGGGAAATATGCCCTCGCCCCAGGAGCGCAGGAAGTTGCCGTCGTGATCGAACACGATCATCGGGTGCTCGCCGCGGTTGAACACATAGACGTTATCGTTGCGATCGACGCCGACCGAGCCGATTTCCTTGAACGACCAGCCTGGCGGCAGCTTTGCCCAGTTTTCCACCGGCTCGTAGGTATACTCGCCGTTGCCCACTGTCGCCATGGCGTTGCTCTCCCCTTCGCAGCAACCGAAGCTTGTCACGAAGCCGGCGGCGAGGAAACCTCAGCCGTGCCCCTGGTTCGGCTGCCGCCTTGACGTGCGCGATACAGGGAACACGATAGGCGCGGGATATGGGCAATCAAGCCTGGAGGAAACGGCGATGGCGGATGTGCGGATCGTGGCGACCGGCCTGGGTTTTCCCGAGGGACCCGTGGCGATGCCGGACGGCTCGGTGATCCTGACCGAGATACGCAACCGGCGCGTGTCGCGCGTCACGCCGGACGGCACGGTGAGCACGTTGTCCGACACCGGCGGCGGCCCGAACGGTTTGGCGCTCGGCCCGGATGGCGCGCTGTACGGCTGCAACAACGGCGGCAGCCGCTATGTGGCGGGCTCCTCCATGGGCCAGGGGCCGCTGGAAGGCTACGCCGGCGGCTGGATCGAACGGATCGATGCGAAGACCGGCAACACCCGCAAGCTCTACACCGAGGTGAACGGCAACCGCCTGTCCGCGCCGAACGACCTGGTGTTCGACCAGCATGGCGGGTTCTATTTTACCGATCTCGGCAAGCGCTACGCGCGGCATCGTGACCACGGGGGCTTGTATTACGCGCTGCCCGACGGCTCGAAGGTGCTGGAAATCGCCTTTCCGATTCTGAGTCCAAATGGTTGCGCTCTGTCACCGGACAACAGGACCGTCTACGTCGCCGATACCGAAAGCGCGCGGCTTTGGGCGTTCGATATCGTTTCGCCAGGCGTGCTGAAGAAGGACGTCACCCACGCTCCGCATGGTGGCCGACTGGTGGGCAGCATCACCGGTCATGCAAGGTTCGACAGCCTGGCGGTGACCGCAAGCGGCAACATTTGCGTCGCGACGCTGAACACCGGCCACATCACCGTGTTCTCGCCGCACGGCGATGTGCTGGAGCAAGTGAAGATGCCGGATACCTATCCGACCAATATCTGCTTCGGCGGCCCCGATCTGCGAACCGCCTTTATCACCTTGTCGGATAGCGGCCGGCTCGGCGCAATGCCGTGGTCGGAGCCCGGGTTGAAGCTGCACTACGCATGATGCGTCCGGACGATCGGCCGCGGCACCGACAACCTCCGTCGGCCGGTCCCGCCTGCTCATGTTGTCGTTACGGAACTTGCGCCGGCGCCGGGGCGTTCTCAACTAACTCACCCCAGGATCCCGGCAGGAGAGTTCAGCATGAGCGATAGTTTGCAAGGTACGGCTCGCGAAATGGGCGGCCGCGTGCAGCGGAAAGTCGGCGAGGCGGTCGGCGATGCCAAGACGCAGGCGGACGGTCTGTACAACCAGGCGGCGGGCACGGCGCAGCAAATGTGGGGCCAGGCGCAGGACGCCACCGACCAGGTGAGTGGCGCGATCCGTGCGCAGCCTCTGATTGCCGCGGCCATCGCGGTCGGCATCGGCTACATTCTCGGCCGCCTGACCGCCTGACCCCCTGACAACGCAGCACGTCATCGTTGTGGCGCGGGCACCCGGTTTGGCACGGCCGGCGCGCGTCCGCCGTCAGGTTCATATCAGGACGCGGCGCGCCGGCCATGCCAACGGGGGAGATTGAACCATGCCGGCAGCCATCCGGAAGTCCCGCGTCAGTGAGGGCTCGCCCGATCCGCGCGGCGCCCACTGGGACGGTCTCGGAGTCAATTTCTCGCTGTTCTCGGCCAATGCCACCAAGGTGGAACTGTGCCTGTTCGACGATTCCGGCCAGACCGAGCTGGAACGCGTCGAACTGCCAGAGTACACCAACGAGATCTGGCACGGCTACCTGCCCGACGCGCGTCCCGGCACGATCTACGGCTACCGTGTGCACGGTCCGTACGATCCGGAAAACGGCCATCGTTTCAATCCCAACAAGCTGGTGCTCGATCCTTACGCCAAGGCGCATGTCGGCGCGTTGCGCTGGGACCACGCCTGCTTCGGCTATACGATCGGCGCGCCGGACGACGACCTGAGCTTCGACAAGCGCGACAGCGCACCGTTCGTGCCGAAATGCCGGGTGATCGACCCGGCCTTCACCTGGGGCCGCGAGCGCTCGCCGCGGGTACCCTGGGATCGCACGATCATCTACGAAACCCATGTGCGCGGCTTCACCAAACTGCATCCCGCGCTGCCGGAGAAGCTGCGCGGCACCTTCGCCGGCCTGGGCCGCAAGGAGGTGGTGGATTACCTCAGCGCGCTCGGCGTCACCGCCGTGGAACTGCTGCCGGTCCACGCCTTCGTCAACGACAGCCATCTGCTGGACAAGGGCCTCACCAACTATTGGGGCTACAATTCGATCGGCTTCTTCGCCCCCGACCCGCGCTATTCCGCCATCCCGGCCTTCGTGTTTTCCGAATTCAAGGAGATGATCGCGCGGCTGCACGACGCCGGCATCGAGGTGATCCTGGACGTGGTGTACAACCACACCGCCGAGGGCAACGAGCGCGGGCCGACGCTGTCGTTCCGCGGCATCGACAACGCCTCCTACTACCGGCTGATGCCGGAAGAGCAACGCTACTACATCAACGATACCGGTACCGGCAACACGCTCAACATGAGCCATGCGCGGGTGCTGCAAATGGTGACCGACAGCTTGCGCTACTGGGTGTGCGATATGCATGTCGACGGTTTCCGCTTCGACCTCGGCACGATTCTGGCACGCGAGTTTCATGGGTTCGACGCAGGCCACGGGTTCCTCGACTCCTGCGTGCAGGATCCGGTGCTGTCGCAGGTGAAGCTGATCGCCGAGCCCTGGGACATTGGTCCGGGCGGCTACCAGGTCGGCGAATTCCCCCCGGGCTGGGCCGAGTGGAACGATAAGTTCCGCGACACAGTGCGCGGATTCTGGAAGGGCGACGAAGGCAAGCTCGCCGAAATGGCGACCCGCCTGGCGGCCTCGGCCGATTGCTTCAACAAGCGCGGACGCAAGTCCTGGGCCAGTGTGAACTTCGTCACCGCGCACGACGGCTTTACCTTGCAGGACTTGGTTTCCTACAACGAGAAGCACAATCAGGCGAACGGCGAAGACAACCGCGACGGGAACTCCGATAACCTGTCATGGAACCACGGCGCGGAAGGCCCGACCGACGATGCGGAGATCTGCGCGCTGCGCGATCGGCAGAAGCGCAATCTGCTGGCCACGCTGCTGCTGGCGCAAGGTACGCCGATGCTGGTGGCGGGCGATGAGTTCGGTCGCACCCAGCAGGGCAACAACAACGCCTATTGCCAGGACAACGAGATCAGCTGGATCAACTGGGACGTCGGCGAGGGCGGTCTGGAACTGGCGGAATTCGTCCGCAAGCTGATCGCGCTGCGCAAGTCGTTTCCCATCCTGCGCCGGTCACGCTTCCTCACCGAGGCGTACAATGCCGAACTCGACGTGAAGGACGTGCGCTGGCTGACGCCCGTGGCCACGGACATCGAAGACTGGCACGATGGCAATGCCCGCTGCTTCGGCATGCTGATCGATGGCCGCGCGCGCGCCAGTGGCATCAAGCGGCCGGCGATGGACGCAACCGCGCTGCTGGTGTTGAACGCCCATCACGACGTAGTGAATTTTCGTTTGCCGGAGGTGGTTGGCGGGAATGTCTGGCGCTGCCTGGTGGACACCAATGCCTCCGAGGTCGAAGGTCAGAAGCGGTTTCGCTCGGGCGACGAGTACGCCGTGACCGGCCGCTCGTTCCTGCTGCTGGTGCTGGAGCCGGAGGCAGAACGTTCCATCGGGCTGCGCCGTGCGCTCGCGGCTTTCCGGCAGATGGCAGAGCAACCGATTCCGGTTGCCAATTCCGAGCCGGAGACAGCCGCCGCGCTGGAGACGGAGCAGGCACCCGGTTGAGGGGGCGACGGCTTTTACCAACCGCCCTGACGATTGACGCTCCGCTGCGTCGCTCGGGCCGCTGCTTCCGTGATGGCCTGTCCCGGCCAACTATGTTGCCGCGGCGCCGTGATCGATGGCCGGGTCAGGCCCGGCCATGACGGGTGGCGCGGTTGGTGCCAACCGCACAGTGCTACATCCATGCTGCCATCTTCGACGGCTCCCTGCTTGCCGCGTCGCGCCGGGTGCCTGCCGTTCCGTCACGCCCGCGCCTGACGGAACGGGACGACCGAACCGTCGTCCCGTGCGGTGTCGCGCGTTGCCAGCGCCACCAGTTTATCAAGCGATAGGGGATCCGCGAGGCAGGCCGATTGCTCTGCGGGAGTCATCGCCGCGAGCGCCTCCTCCGGCGATTGTGCGAGATCGAGCCTGGCGCGTGCCACTGTCAACGCAACGTCGATCGCTTGGGCTCGCATGGGTGGCGCCGCGGGCAGCATGCGACGATGCGTCGCACGCAGACCCGGATCCGTCAGCAACCGCAGCATGCCGCGCACCGGGTCGTGCGCGGTCGATAGGTCCTGCGTCAGGCGGTTGGCGCGTGCCAGTACATCAGGCGGGTGCATTTCCTCGGGGATGCGCAACAGGCCGAGGCGCCGCCATGCCAGACCGGTGCTACGGCGCGCGGTGAATGCCGCCAACGGAATCGCCAGCGCCAGGCCGAGCACGACGGGTGTCATCCACAACGCGAGCGACGACGATACGGCCCAGGCGATGCCGGCCAAAATCAGGCCGAGCGCCGTGTGCCAGCGATACTGCGCCGCGGTGACGCGGAACGGGACGCTGCCGTCGTCGCGCCGTTGCGCGTTCCAGCCGGAATCTCGGCCGGACAGAATGCTAGCAACGTGCAATGATTGCGTCAGCATCACCACCGGCGCCATCAACCCGGCAAGGATGCTCTCCAGCACGACGCTCACCAGCAAGCGCAGCGCGCCACCGCAGCCGCGACGATCCGCGCGTTTCAATGCAATCGCCCCGAGCAATTTGGGGATCAGCAGCAAGGCCATGGTGCCGACGAACATCCACATGGAGCGGACCGGGTCGATCACCGGCCATTGCGGAAACAGCGAGCGCCCTGCCGGAAAATAGTTCGGCGGCACAAAGCGCGCCTGCACGGCGATAAGGATGCCGCATAGCAGGAACAGCAGCCAGAGCGGCGCGGTGATGTAGGAACCGATGCCGGTGAGCAGATGCAGGCGGCTGATCGGGTGCAGTCCGCGGGTTGGCAGGATGGCGGCGTGTTGCAGATTGCCCTGGCACCAGCGGCGGTCGCGGATCGCCAGGTCGGTAAGCGACGGCGGACATTCCTCGTAGCTGCCCGGCAGCGCGGGCACCATGTGGATCGCCCAGCCGGCGCGGCGCATCAGCGCGGCCTCGACGAAATCGTGGCTCATGATCAGGCCGCCGAACGGTTTTCTGCCCGGTAGTTCCGGCAGGCCGGCCGACCCGGCGAAAGCGTGGGTGCGGATCAGTGCGTTGTGACCCCAATAGTTGCCCTCCGAGCCGTGCCACCAGGCGATGCCGTGCGCGATCAGCGGGCCGTAGACGCGGCCGGCGAACTGCTGCAAGCGGGCGAACAGCGTGCTGCCGCCGGTAATGATCGGCAGCGTCTGGATCAGCCCAACCCCCGGATGCTGTTCCATGGCATTCACCAGGCGGATCAGCGCCTCGGCGGTCATCACGCTGTCGGCGTCCAGGATCAGGAACTGCGGATAGGCGCCGCCAAAGCGCGTGACCCAGGCAGCGATGTTGCCGGCCTTGCGCGCGGTGTTGCGCTGCCGGTGGCGATAAAAGATGCGGCCGTCGCCGCCGGTGCGCTGGCGCAACGCGAGGAACGCGGCTTCCTCCTCGATCCAGGTGTCGGGGTCGGTGGTGTCGCTGAGAATGAAGATGTCGAATTGTTCCCCCGCCGCTCCCGTTGCCTGCAACGATTCCCAGATGGCCTGCAATCCTGCTGTCACCCGCTGCGGCGATTCGTTGTAGGTTGGCATCAACAGGGCGGTGCGTGTCGTCGGCACGGTCATGTCGCGAGCCAGCAGGCGTCTGCCGCCACCCGTCAGCAGCGAAAAGAACCCGGCCAGTGCGCTGGTGAACGACAGCGCGATCCAGGCGAACAGCGCCACGAACAGCGCCAGCATGACGATGGCGAGCACGGTCGGTCCGTTCACCGCCAGCACGCGATACATCTCGTGGGTAGCTTCGACTGTCATCGCCACGGCGCTGCCGATCACCAGCGTGCGCCGTGTGCCGATCAGCCGCGGCTCTGTCGCCGGCCTGGCATGGTACCCGGGCGCGGCACGCAGCGATTGCGTCGGCATCGCCAGCGGTGCCTCGTCGGGCAGCGCGCGGAATGCCGTGTCGTGGGTCACGATGGTGTCCAACGGCCGATCCATGTCTCGGTCAGCGGTTTGTCGCCGTCCATCAGTCTGGCATGCATCTCGACCACCGGCTGTTTTTGCGTATCAAGCTCGATGCTGACGCGCCAGCCGCCGAGGTCCGGGATGCGTTCGGCGACGGCATGCACGATCTTCCCCTTGTCCGTGCCGACGTCGAGTGCAGGCGGCGTCTCGGCGTTCCACGCGTCGAGCGCGGCGCCGGCGAAATCGATGACATATTGCCGGTTGTCGCCGTTCCACGATTTGCCGCTGCGCGTCTGCACGACGTGCGCGAAGGGGCCGGGCTCCGGCTCCGACCAGCACCAATGCATCTGGTAGGCGAGCTTGAATTCGCTCTTCTCTTTCAACGGATCATGCGGGCGCCAGAACGCGACGATGTTGTCGTTCACTTCCTTGTCGGATGGAATTTCCACCAATTCGACGACCCCCGGCCCCCAGTCGCCGCGCGGCTCGATCCACAGCGATGGGCGTTTCTGGTAGGCCGCTTCCAGATCCTGATAGTCCGCAAATTGCCTGCTCCGTTGCGCCAGGCCGAAGCCGCGCGGTCCGGTGTCGGAAAACGCGCTGATCTGCAAATTGCGCGGGTTGATCAGCGGCCGCCAGATGCGTTCGTCGTGGCCGGTACGCAACGCCAGCCCATCGGTATCATGCACGGCGGCGCGCCAGTCGTCGGCAGCGCCCTGGTCGTTTGGTCCGAAGAAGAACATGCTGGTCAACGGCGCCAGGCCGGCCTGGGCGATTTCGACGCGCGGGTACAGCGTGACCTCGGTGTCGAACAGCGTTTCCTGGCCCGGGCGGATGACGAAACGGAAGGCGCCCGCGGCGCTCTGGCTGTCGAGCAACGCATGGATGGTGATGGAGTCGGTGCCGGCGGCGGGGCGTTCCAGCCAGAAGCTGCGGAACAGCGGGAACTCCTCGCCGGAACTGTCGGCGGTCTTGATCGCCAGGCCGCGGGCCGACAAGCCATAGCCCTGGCCGCGCGCTACCGCACGAAAATAACTGGCGCCGAGGAAGGCGCAGACCTCGTCGAAATAGTCCACCCGGTTCAGCGGATATTGCAGCCGGAAGCCGGCAAAACCGATATCGCCGGTGGGCGGCTTCACCTTGTCCCAGGTGAACAGGTCGGCATTGTACGGCACCGGCGTGGCGCGGCCGTCGACGACCTGGAAGATGTCCACGCGATCCTTGTAGAGGTAGCCGCGATGGAAGAACGCCGCGGTGAAATTGGTGTCCTGGTCGCGCCATAGCGCCTGGTCCGGCTTGAAGCGGATCGTCTGGAAATCGGAATATTCAAGTTTGCTCAGCTCGGCCGGCAGCGTGGCATCGGGCGGCTTGAACGGCTGTGCCGCGAGTTGCCGGGCCATCGCCGGAACCGTGTCGTTGTCGAACAGCGTGCCCTGGTCATCCGCCGCCGCGGCGCGGGTCCCCAGCGCCAGCAGCAGGGATGCCCCCCCACATAGTACCTCGCGACGACGCACCGGAGCCTCCTTGCTGTGTCGGCACGTAGCGAACAGTAACATCGCGGCAAGATCGTGCAGCCGCTTCGCTGCTCACCGGGAGTTGTTCGCGCAGTCCCGCCCGGCAGCGTGCGTCGCCGGATCAGCCGGGCCTTCGCGCTACATCAGTTTGAGCAACAGGAACCCGCCAACCACGCCGGCGGCCAGCGCGCCGGTGACCAGCGCCAGCCGCCGCTCGATGAAGTCGCGCACCGGCGTGCCAAATATCCGCAGCAGCGCCGCCACCATGAAAAAGCGCATGCCGCGCGTGGCAACGCTCGCCGCCATGAACACCCAGAAATTGAAATGCGCCGCGCCCGACGCGATCGTGACAATCTTGTACGGAATCGGCGTCAATCCCTTGATCAGGATCACCCAGAGCCCGTACTGCGCGTACAGCGCCTGGAAGGCGGCGAAGCGGTCGCTATAGCCATAGAAGCGGATCAACGGCTGCGCGAGCTGGTCGAACACCGCGTAGCCGATATAGTACCCTAATGCGCCGCCGATCACGCTGGCGACGGTGCAGATCGCGGCGAACCGCCAGGCCTCGCGTGGCCGCGCCAGAGCCATCGGAATCAACAGCGCATCCGGGGGAATGGGAAAACAGCTCGCCTCCGCGAAGGCCACCACCGCGAGCCACAAGGGGGCGCGGGGCGAGGCGGCGAGCGCCAGCGTACGGGCATAAAGGTTGCGAAGCATGCGGCCTCTTAGCAGGCCCCGGCAGTCTGGTCACGCCTTGAAGCCGGCCTTATCGTCACCGCCCGCCACCGCTTGAGGACCTCGGATGCGCCGAATCGCCATCATCGCCGCCGTGCTGACGCTTGCCCTGGCCAGCCCGCTCACAGCGCAGGCGCCCGCGCCCGCGGGGCCACCGCATGCCTGGCTGTTCGGCGCCTGGATCGGCGGCATATTTCCCGCCCCGGTGACGCTCAACGCGCAGGAGTGCCTGGCGCAGCCGATGGTGATCTTCACGCGCGACGTGGTGATGCGCGCGGTCATGACGAGTCCGGCCTATGCCCAGCGGCTGATCGACACGGCGCGCGCTACCGGCAACGGCTTCGAAGTCCGGCTGCTGTCTGCCGCCGCGGCGCCCACCGCCGAACCGGGCTTTGGCTGCCCCGATCCGAACGTGCTCCCGGTGCAACGACGCGGCGAGAACGAGATCACCTTTCCCGGCTGCACCGAATTTCCCTTTCCGCTGATCCGCTGTGCCACGCACTGAGCAGCGGCCAATACCTGAGGAGATGTCACAACAATGACCCGCACCGTCGCCCGCCTGCTGGCGGAGAGTCTGGAAGCGCATGACGTGGACCAGATATTTTGCGTCCCCGGCGAGAGCTATGTCGGCTTCACCAGCGCGGTGTTGCAGCGGAATACCATCCGCATGGTGGTGTGCCGGCATGAGGGCGGCGCGGGCTACATGGCGGTGGCCGACGGCCGGCTGCGCAACCGCGCCGGCTGCTGCATCGTGTCGCGCGGCCCCGGCCTGTCCAACGCGATGGTGTCGCTGCACTCCGCGTATCACGACGCGACGCCCATGGTGATGCTGGTCGGCCAGGTGGAGCGCAAGGATTTCGGCCGGTTGGCGTTGCAGGAACAGAATTATTCCCGGTTGCTGTCGGACGTCACCAAGCTGGTAATCGAGGTGAACGAGCCGGAACAGGCGTCCGAAGCGATCGCGCGCGCCTTCCACATCGCGGAAAGCGGCACCCAGGGGCCGGTGGCGGTGATCCTGCCGGAGGACATCTTCGACGAAACCACCGATGCGGAGCCGGACCTGCCGCGGCCGCGCGTGCTGGCCGGGCCACGCGCGGCCGATCTCGACCAATTGGCGGACATGCTGGCGAAGGCGGAACGGCCGCTGGTGTTGGTGGGCGGCGCATTGCTCGCCGATGCGCTCTACGACGACGCGGTCTATGGCGATTTGCGCCGCTTCGCCGAGAATTGGATGCTGCCGATCTGTCCGACACATCGCCGCCCGACGCTGTTCGACGCACGGCATCCGAATTACGGCGGCTATATGGGAATTCGGGTTCCCGCCGACCTGATCAAGGAAATGAAGCGTGCCGACCTGATGATCGCGCTGGGCGAGCGGCTGACCGATACGGTGAGCCAGTCGTACAGTTTCCCCGCCGCGCCGCAGCCGCAACTGCCGCTGGTGCATGTGTGGCCGGATGCCAACGAGGTCGGCCGCGTGTTCCGCCCCGACCTGGGTATCGCCGCCAGCCCGCATGAGGTACTGCGGGCGCTGCTGGCGCGTGGCGCTCCCGGCGGCGCGGTGAAGCGCAAGGGCTGGGTGGACGGACTGCACGCGATCCACCGCAGGCTGCTGGAGAAGACCTGGGAACCGACTTCCGATGGCGTGAACTTCGCAGCTATCGTCTGCGAGGTTGACAAGCACCTGGCACCCGATGCGACCGTGACGTCGGATGCGGGGAATTTCGGCTCGTTCATCCATCGCTATATCGGCTTCAAGCCGGGGCAGATGTTCCTGTCGTCGATCGTCGGCGCGATGGGGTCGGGGATGCCGATGGCGGTCGCCGCCACGCTACGCCGGCCGGGCACCCAAGTTGTGGCGTTCATGGGCGACGGCGGCGCGCTGATGATGGGCAACGAGATCGCCACCGCCTGCCAATACGGCGGCAATCCGATCATGGTGATTTCCGACAACAGCATGTACGGCACGATCGGCATGCACAGCTACGTGCGCTATCCGGACCGGCCATTCATGGATGGCACCAGGCTGACCAATCCGGATTTCGCCGCGTGGGCGCGGTCGTTCGGCGCCGAGGGCATCACCATTCGCGAGGAGAGCGAGGTGGCCGACGGCATCGCGCGCGCCTTCGCGGTCAAGACCAGGCCCGTGGTGGTGCACTGCCTGACCTCGGCGATCCAGATGAGCGCGTGGCGGCGCTATCAGGGGGAGCGGCTACCGTAACGCAATCGCTTACCGGGAATCGCCGCCGAGCGCGCGGATGACCGCGTCGGGCTCGCGGGCAATCACGCGCAGCAACGTTCGTATCGGCCCGGTCGGCGTCCGGCGCCGGCTTTCGTACTGGCGGATCGCGTCGACCGAGAAGCCGAAACGTGCCGCAAATCGTTCCTGCGACAGGCCCAGCCTGGTGCGCAATGCACGGACATCTTCGACATCGTCAGGGGCGATGCGCCGGCCAGCCGCAAGGATTTCCTTGGCGGTGAACACCGGTGCCGTGTCCAGGTCCTGGGCGGCCTGCTGAGCGATTTCCTGATCGGTCGTTGCATCGACCCGGCGCCAGTCGACCTTCGAAAGGTCGAGTTCACTGCGGGAACGTGCGGCGATACGCATTGGTCTCTCCTTGATTCGCCCTGCGCAGGCTGATGATCCAGCGCAACGGGCGGTCGGCCGCGCTACGCCAAGTGTAAACGCCCACGAGTAGGCGTCCCGCGACTTCGCCAAACGCTATGATGCGACGTTCCCCGCAATTCTTGCGCGTGTCATCGAACTCGATCGTGTTACGATCGAACAGCGCCATCGCGACCTCGAATGGCAATCCTCTTTCTCGGACGTTGCGATCGCTCTTGGGCGGATCCCAGCCAAAGTTCATATGGGTCATTGACACCCTATGTCAATGACCTATTTTGGCGGTTTCCTCTCGTTTGATTACCCGCGCTCCGCCGCTCTTCTCGCGTAAGCCGGCGCGGCCATGCCAACCTGCACGCGTCCGGCCAGCGGCACCAGCATCCCCGACAGCAGCACCAGCGCCCCCATCACCAGCATGGGAATTTCATAATTGCCGGTGACGTCACGCAACAACCCGACAAGCTGCGGTGCTGCATAGCCCGAGATATTCCCGACCGAATTGATCACCGCGATTCCGCCTGCCGCCGCCGCCGCCCCAAGGAAAGCGGTCGGCAAATTCCAGAACACCGGCAGCGCGCCGGAGATGCCGAAGCTGGCCAGGCAGAACGCCGCAATCGCCAACCACGGGCTGACGCTCAGGAACAATCCCGCCAGCACCAGGCCGATGCCGCCCAGCAAACAGGGGATGATCAGGTGCCACACGCGCTCCCCGGTGCGGTCCGAATTGCGCGAGAAGAAGATCATGCCGACCACCCCGGCGATCGCCGGAACCGAGGTCAGGTAGCCGACATTCATGTCGCTGAAGCCGAGGCTCTTGATCATCAGCGGCAGGAAATACGCCTTGCCGTAAACACCGAAGCCGACCAGCACATAGACCAGCATCAGGATGATGATGGTTGGCGATATGACCGCGCGGGCGAAGGCCAGATGCTTGCCCGCCGCGGCATCGCGTTCATCCGCCAGCTTTGTCTCCAGCCATTCGCATTCCTCCGGGCGCAGCCAGCGCGCGTCGGACGGGCGGTCGCGCAACAGCACCAGGCAGGCAGCGGCGAACAGGATCGCCGGCAGGCCCTCGGCCAGGAAGATCCATTGCCAGCCGGCGACGCCCAGCCAGCCGTTCAACGCCAGCAGATGTCCGGCGACCGGCCCGCCGATGATGCCGGCCGAAGAACCCACGGCGTAGAACACGCCCATGGCCCTGCCGCGGTGGCGGGATGGGAACCAGCGCGTCATGAAGAACGCGACGCCCGGGAAGAACCCCGCCTCCGCCGTGCCCAGCAGGAAGCGGACGATGACGAAGGTCGTGACGTCGGTAACCAGGGCCATGCAGGTCGAGCACAGGCCCCAGAACAGCATGATCAGCATGATCCAGCGCCGCGCTCCCAGCCGGGCGAGCACCATGTTGGCCGGCACCTGGAACAACACGTAACTCCAGAAGAACGCGCCCGCCCCGAGGCCATACTCGGTGGCGCTCATCCCAAGCGCCTTGTTCATGGTCAGCGCCGCGAACGAAATATTGAAGCGGTCGAGCACGTTGATCAGGTAGGCCAGGCTGAGGAACGGCACGAGATGCCATGCGACCTTGCGCATGACGGCGGTCTCACGATCCGTCATTATCGTATCCTCCAGAACCGGGTTCTGTCGCCCGATCCCGCCAGCATAGCGAGGAAAATTGACGAACCGCCATAACTTTCAGCCACCGGATGGTGAGATCCGGAGCGGCGCCGGCTGGCACCGTTGCCGGTAGTGTGTACAGTCCCCGCCGATAGCAGCCGGAGTGAGGCTTGTCCCGATGCGTATTGCCTTGATCCACGCGCTCAGTCATTCGGTGCCGGCGATCGTCGCCACCTTCTCCCGCGAATGGCCCGAAGCCATGCTCGCCAACCTGCTCGACGACTCCCTGTCCGCCGACCTGGCGCGCGACGGTGCGCTGACACCGGCGATGACGGAGCGGTTCCTGACCCTGTCCCGCTACGCGAAACGTTGCGGCGCCGACGGCATCCTGTTCACCTGCTCCGCCTTCGGACCCTGCATCGAAGCCTGCGTGCGCGACTTGGCACCGCTGCCGGTACTGAAGCCGAACGAGGCGATGATCGAGGAGGCGGTGGCCCTCGCCGGACGCTCGGCGCGCATCGGGCTGCTGGCGACCTTCGCGCCAATGCTCGCGTCCATGCCTGCGGAATTTGCCGCCGTTGCGCCCGGCGTGACGGTGGTGCCATGTCTCGCGGCGGAAGCGTTGCCGGCGTTGGACCGCGGCGACCCGGCGGCGCATGATCGCGCCGCGGCCCAGGCGGCAACCGCGTTGCGGGATTGCGACATCGTGGTGCTCGGCCAGTTCAGCCTGGCGCGCGCCGCCCCCCTGGTCGCCGAGGCCACCGGAAAGACGGTGCTGACAACACCGGACTCCGCGGTGCGCAAACTGAAGCGCTTGTTGATCCCGGCAGCAAAGGCAGCGTGACATGACCCTTGACGAATTCCGCGCCACCATCGCCGAGCCCACCCCGCCCGAAGGGCTCAGCCACGCGCTGCAAACTTTGTGGTGGGACGCCAAGGGCGACTGGAACCGCGCGCATGAATGTGCGCAGCAGGATCACGCGCGCACCGGATCGAGCGTGCACGCCTATCTGCATCGCAAGGAGGGCGACATGCGCAATGCCGCCGGTTGGTACAGCCGTGCCGGGCGCGTGCCGCCGACCTCCAGCCTGGAAGCCGAGTGGGAGTCGCTGGCGCACGAACTGCTTGCCGCATAGTCCGCCCCCCATTGTCATTGCGAGGCCCGGAGCGACGCAGCAATCTCCCGCCTGGGGAGCCGCCGCTCGTCAGGGAGGCTTCGTCAAAACATTCCTCGCAAAGACGCCCGGTCTATGACCAATTCCAGCCACATGGGCGATAACCCGTCAGGCCAAACCGATACGCCACACCCCGCGGTTGCCGGGTCGCCGCGCGCCTATGCGGTCGTCCTGCTTCTGGTCACCATGTTCATCCTGTACGGCTCGCTGTTTCCGTTCGAATATCGCGAGCAAACCTATCCCGGCGGACCCGTCGGCTATCTGTTGAGTACCTGGCAGGATTGGGATCATCGCGGCGATCTGCTGTCCAATATCCTGCTGTACTCGCCGTTTGGCTTCTTCGGCACCTTGGCGCTGCCGTCCCGCATTGCCGCGCAGCGCCGGGCGTTAGTTACGATCGTCGCCGGCATCGTGCTGTCATGCGGCATCGAGATCACCCAGTTCCACGATGTCGGCCGCGTCACCTCGATGGGCGACGTCTATGCCAACGCGATCGGCTCCGGTATCGGCAGCCTGGCGGCGGCGTCGATCGGCGCCTCGATGCGCTGGCCGTTCGTTCGCGAACTCGCCGGCCATCCCGCGGCATCGCTTTTGTTCGTCATGTTCTTTGGCTACCGGTTGTACCCCTATGTGCCGACGATCGATCTGCACAAATACTGGCACGCCGTGCGGCCGATGCTGCTGGCCCCGAGCCTGCCGCCGGGAGAACTGACGCGCTTTGTCATCACCTGGTTGCTCATCGCCGTCGTCGTTCACGCGCTCTACGGCTTCCATCGCTTCCTGCTGCTGTTTCCACTGCTGTGCGGCTGCGAGTTCCTCGGCAAGATACTGATCATCGACAATGCACTGACGCTGACCGACGTGGTCGGCGCCGGCGCGGCATTCCTGCTATGGACACTGCTGCTGCATCGGATGCCGGCGCGATTTGCTATCTTGGCGCTGGCCTTTGTCGGCATGATCACGGTACAGCGGCTGCAACCGTTCCAGTTTGCCGCTACGCCGCACGGTTTCGGCTGGGTGCCGCTCGGCAGCTTCATGCGCGATGCAATCGGTCCGGCGATCCGGACGTTCTGCGAGGATTTCTATGAGTACGGCGGACTGATCTGGTTGCTCGGCCGCGCCGGCGTGCCGCTGCCGATCGGCACGGCCCTGACCGCGACGCTGCTGTTCGCCACCGATTATGCGGACTGCTGGCTGGCAGGACGCTCGGCCGAGATCACCGACGCAGTCATGGCGCTGGGCATCGGCGGCGCGTTCGCGCTGCTCCGTCATGCAGCGCGGCGAGGTTCCGGTCCCACGGGATCGAATACCGCGGCCGCGCGGGAGCACGCGCGCCTGGCCGAGGCGATACTGGCACAGCATGGCGTGGCGCCCGCACCACCGGCGCGGCGCGGGCGCAAACACGCGCCCTACGTACCGCCGCATTTGCGCGGCTGAGGCCGCACGCGGTACAGCGCCGCGAACTCGCTGTGGGTCAGCAACGTCAGCCGGTCGGCATCGAAATGCGCGACATCCTGCGCGCCCCCGGCATCCAGCAGCAGCACATAATCGAAGCCGCAGAGATCGACCGCATCCGGTGTCGCGAAAGCGAGGTGGTCCGGCATTGGGCCCACGCCATCACCCAAGGCACGATAGATCGGCCGCTTCTCGATCGGCTGCCCCGACGCATTGTCGAACAGGAACGGCCAGAAGGCGTGGCGATCCACCATTACCAGGGCCGGCATGTGAATATCCTCGCGCTGGCCGTTCGACAGGCGACGCCAGGTGGGCGCATCGCGCCAGTATTGCGGCGCTTCTGCTGGCGTTACGGACGTGATGAACACCGCGGTGCCGGGCATGACAGGAGCGATGACCGCACGCAGTTCGGCAATGTCGATGGCGCTGGCGTGCCAGGCCATGGCCAGAACCGTCATGCGCGCTACGAACAATCCGGCGAAGCCGGCGACTGCCGCGACTGCCATCGCCCGTGGCAGGCGCTGCGGCAGAATGCCGGCGAACAGCAGCAGTGTGCACATAATGACAAAGCGGACATCGATGTTTTGTCCGCCTTCGGCGGCGGCTGGCGCGACGGCAAACAGCAACAGGGACGCGGCCATGGCGATGCCGGACCCCGCCTCCACGCGGCAGCGGCGCATCAGCAGAGCGGACACCAGGAACAATGCGACGGCAGCAGCGGTGATGGAATCAAGCGCGAATCCGTAGTTTACGAACGGTGCCAGCAGCAGCAGAGCCTTGTCGTGCGGCGACAGGAACTCGGTCTCGCCGCCGACCTGGGACAGCGGCGATATGGCATACAAGGCGGCGGACGGCAGGAACACGACCGTAAGAACCGCGACGCGGCGCACGGCATGCCGAAGCATCGGCGGATCGCTGCGCCATACCTGTACCACCTCAAAAGCCGACAGCAGAACTGCAAGAAACACCACGCCCATGATGTGGCAAAAGAACACCACGGTGGCTCCGAGCGTCGTCAGCACGGCGATACGGCCCGGCTTTGCGTCGCGCCAACGGATCCACACGGCGGCGAGCAGCAATGCAAGGCCGCAGCCGGCGGTAAAATTCAGGAAGCCCAGCAATACGGTTTCGTTGTACGCAACCAGGCCGGCGGCGAGAGCCCACCAGGAACGTTTGCCGAAGACTGCGCGGCTGTAGGCAATCGCGCCCAGGACCGGCAGCAGCACAATGCCAGCGACCACAACGCGACCGGCCATATGCACCGGAAGCACGTGCAGCAGCGGCGGCAGCACGAGATCGATCCCGAGGTCGGGGATGATCGCCCAACGTGGCGTGGCAAAACGCGACAGTGCCGGGTCGTGCGGCCAGGCCAGCACGACCATGCGCGCCAGGTGGTTGGGGTAGTCGAGCAGGGGAGGGACGTCCACTAGCAGCAGAGGCGCGACCAGCACCGCGCATAGCAGCAGCAGTGCGGTGGACCAGGCTCGGCGATCATCGGGGGCGATTCGCATGACGGGCGCCGCATCGATAGCATCTATCGCCGTGTTTGGAGAGGTATCGATGACCGACGATCCGGTGAGTGGCGCTTGCGCAGCCATGGACGGGTTCATGGCGGCGTTCAATGCGGAGGACGCGGACGCGATCCGCACCCGCTGGTTCCATTTCCCGCATGTGCGATTCCACAGCGGAAAGGTCTCGGTGATGCAACGGCCGGAGGATTTCCATAATCTGGTGTGGTCCCGCAGCGGGCAGTCCGAGGGTTGGACGCGATCCGCATGGGACTATGTTGAACCGATCGATGCCGGCCCGGACAAGGTGCATTTCCGTGTGCGGTTCACGCGGTATCGCGCGGATGGCAGCGCGATCGGCAGTTATCGCTCGCTCTACATCGTTACGTTCCATGACGGGCGTTGGGGGATTCAGGGGCGGTCGAGCTGGGCGGCGTAGCGGGATGGCGGTCATGCGCCTGAGGGGGCATGATCGGCCGGACAGAACTTCGATCGGGAGGGACGGATCATGGACGCCGAGGCCAAAAAGACGACGTTGCGGATGATTCCCTACGGGATCTATGTGCTGACCGCGGATGACGGGAAGGGGAATATCGGCGCGGCGACGGTGAACTGGGTGACCCAGGCGTCGTTCGCGCCACCGCTCGTCGTGGTAGGGGTGAAGGCGGATTCCGGTGCGCACACCGTGGTGAAGGGCACCGGGAAATTCGCGTTGAACATGCTGGGCAAGGACCAGAAGGGGCTGGCGTTCACCTTCTTCAAGCCAGCCAAGCTGGAGGACGGCAAGCTGTCCGGCCAGGCGTTCCATCATGGCGTCAGCGGGGTGCCGATCCTGGATGCGGCGCTCGGCGCGGTCGAGTGCCAGGTGAAGACGATCGTCGAAATGGGCGATCACCACATCGTGGTCGGCGAGGTGACCGAGGCGCATCTGCCGAAGCCGCTGGAAGGGCGGCCCGACGTGGCGATCCTGGAGATGAAGGATCTCGGGGACAACGTGTACTACGGCGGCTGATGGTTATAAAACCTCTCCCGCTCTGCGGGAGAGGTCGCGGCGCGAAGCAACGCGGGTGAGGGTGCTGCGTGCCGTCCCGATCACCCTCACCCTACTCTCCCCCGCTCCGCGGGAGAGGAAAGGAAGTGGTGCATGATCAGCAAATTCGCGACGGTCTATCCGGGCCACGTCGACATGCCCGATCGTGGCCAGGATGCGGCGCCGGCGAACGAACGGCGCTTTTCCAACGACCAGCTTGCCGGCGTGTTCGCCAAGACCGAGGCGATCGCCAAACTGATGGATGAAACCGGCTGGGACACGCTGTGGCTGGCGGAGCACCACTTCCAGTTCGAAGGCTACGAGGTGTTGCCGAACCTGCTGATGGCAGCCGTGCATCTCTGCCATCTCACACGCAGCCTGAAGATCGGCTGCGGCTTCAACATCGCGCCGATGTGGCATCCGCTGCGTCTCGCCGAGGACTATGCCTGTGCCGACATCATGACCAAGGGGCGCACGGTATTCGGGGTCGGCCGCGGCTACCACTCGCGCGAGGTTGAAACGTTCGGCGCACCGATCCTCGACCAGGAGGCCAATCGCGAATTGTTCGAAGAGCAGGTCGAGGTGATTTTCAAGGCGTTCGAGAATGAACGGTTTTCGCATAAGGGCAAACACTACACGCTGCCGCCGGAGGTGCCGTATCGCGGCTATACGCTGAAGGAGCTGACGCTGGTGCCGCGGCCGATTCATCGGCCGGTGGAATGCTGGCAGCCGGTGGTCAGTGCCAGTGCGCGCGGCCTGGATTTCATGGTGAAGCACGGCATCAAGGGCGCGGTCGGTGGCGGCGCGGCGACGATGCAGGCGGGGCCAATCACCGCCTATCAGGAAGCGGCGCATCGTGCCGGCAAGGACTTGCAGCTCGGCGAAAACCTGATGATCGGCATCTTCGTGCATCTCGCCGACACGCAGGCGAAGGGGTTGAAGGAGATCACGCCGCTCTATGAAGAGCATGCCAAGATGTTCGCGCCGCTCGGCTTCCTGCCTGGCGTGACAAAAGAGCAGATCGCGGCGATCGGACAGCGTGGCGGGTGGTATGCGGCGGGCGTGCCGACGGTGGAGCATTATATGAAGATGGGCGCCTGGTTCACCGGTCCGCCGGAGGAACTGGTGGCCTACCTGCGCGAGCTGGAGTCGCGTTATCCGGGCCTGGAGCACATCAATCTGTCCACCCCGATGGGTACGCCGCTCGCAATGATGCAAGAGCAGTTCAGGTGGATTGCTCAGGCGGTGTTTCCGGCGTTTCAGGGTCGAACTCGGGCGGATTCCAGGTGACGCGGTTGCTTGTCACCTTCACCACGATCCGGCGTCTGGGCCACGCCAATTCCTTCAGTGTCAGGCGGACCCTTACCGGGCCGGTCGCGCGGAACAGCAGCGGCGCGGTGCGCCGCACGAAGAAGCGCAGTTGCGACACGGAGCCTTCTACCGTCCTCCAGCCCCAGTTGACGACCAGCTTACGGGCCGGCGTGGTGCCGGTTGGCGATAGCGAGTCGGGGTCCACCGGTTTGCCGGTTGACCGGCTGCTGTGGGCGGGGCGCGCGATCAGGAACGGCCATCGAACCGTGACGGCGCGAACGTAGAAGTCCGGGTTTGCGCTTTCGCCGATCACCGCGGCCATGTGCCAGCCGTCAATCGAGACATCGGATACGATGACGGCGAACTCCGGCACCTCTGGCAGCAGAGGTCCGTCGTCGAGAGTCTCGGTCTCGTCGGTGTCCTCGAGGTCGTCTTCGGGATCCCGACGGCGAAACAGCATCGCCATCAGCGGTTGTGCAGCTCTTCGCCGGCCAGGCGTTCGCAGAGCCGGGCCATCTCGGTGTGATCGGCGTTCGGGCCGAACATCGTCTGCGCCGCCAGCACCAGCTCCTTGCACAAGGCCCCGACCGGTGTTGGCGTGCCGGTCTCACGCCCGACCTGCAATGCGATCGACACGTCCTTTGCCAGCAAGCCAAGGGTGAAGCCGGCATCGAATGAGCGCGACAGCACGAACTGCTTGAATTTCTTCTGCGACGAGTTGTTCATGCCGGTGGCAGCGTTCAACACGTCCACCATGACGGCAGGATCCAGGCCGAAGCGCTGGCCGATCAGCAGGGCCTCGATGCCGATCAGAAAACCGCCGGTGGAGACAAGGTTATTCAGCGCCTTCATCGCCTGGCCGGAGCCCACCGCGCCGGTGCGCAGCACGGACGCGCCCATCGCCGACAACACCGGCATGACGCGGTCGATCACTGCCGCGTCGCCGCCCACCATGATGGCGAGCTGTCCGGTCTTCGCACGCGGCACGCCACCGGAGACCGGTGCGTCGATCAGGTGGCCGCCGAGCGCGTGCACGCGTTCAGCGAATTCCTGCGTCATCGACGGCACGCCGGAACTCATTTCGATAACCACGGTGCCGGGGCGCATGCCGGCCAACACGTTATCGTCGCCGCTTCCCAGTACCTGGGCGACGATGGCGCTGGTCGGCAGCATGGTCACCACCACGTCGGAGTCCGCGGCGAGCTGACGCAGGCTGTCCGGCGCGTTGCCGCCGATCTGCTGCACGAAGTTATTGGCGACCTCGCGCCGCGAGTCGTTGACATGCACGTTGAAACCGGCACGCACCAGGCAGGCCGCCATCGGCCAACCCATATTACCGACTCCGACGAATCCGACGCTGGGCTTGTCCGCCATACTGCTCATCCTTTCGCGCTATCGACGTCCTTGAACACCTCGGTCGCGATGCGGAACGCCTCCAGGCAGGCGGGGATGCCGCAATAGGCACCGATCTGCAGCAGGATTTCCTTGATTTCGTCACGCGTCACACCGTTGTTCAACGCCGCGCGCAGATGCAGCCGGAATTCCGCGCCGCGATTCAATGCCGCCAGCATGGTCAGGTTGATCATGCTGCGGGTCTTGCGCGGCAGGCCGGGACGGGTCCAGATCATGCCCCAGGCGACCTCGGTGGTCATCTGCTGGAATGCCGCATTGAAATCGTCGGCGCGCGCGATCGAACCATCGACATAGTCGGCGCCGAGCACCTCGCGCCGCACATCCAGCCCCTGCTTGAACAGATCGCTCTGGTATTCCGGGCGGTTGGGGATTTCCGGCATGATGCGTCTCCGTGTTGTCGCGCGTGCGGCGGACGGTAGACATTGCCTGTGCGCGCGGCAAGCGGTTGACTGGCGGCGGCATACCGGAGGGGGACAGTCATGGCAACGAAATCGGGCATCACCTACGAAGTCCTGGCGCTGCGCTACGGCATCTTCGACGGACGTAAGCAGTACCAGAATTTCATCATCCCGGACGATCACGCCGCGCCTGACCCGCTGGATTTCTTCGTCTTCGCGATCCGCGGCAACGGTCGCACGATTGTCATGGACACCGGGTTCAACCCGGTCAGTGCCCAGCGGCGCGGACGCGAGCTGCTGTGCTCGCCGGCCCAGGCGCTGCGCGATGCGGGCATCGAGCCGGCGGAGGTGAAGGACGTCGTGTTGACCCACATGCATTGGGATCACGCCGGCGGCATGGAGTATTTCCCGAAAGCGACGTTCCACATTCAGGCGGCGGAGATGGCGTATTGCACCGGCCCGTGCATGTGCGAGCCGTTCCTGCGGCGGCCGTTCGACGTGGACGACGTGCAGAGCGCGGTGCGAGCGCTGTACTCCAACCGGTTGCGCATCTATGAGGGTACGGTGGAGCTGGCGCCGGGCATGACACTGCATCTGATCGGCGGGCATTCGGGCGGCATCCAGTCGATCCGCGTGCCGACCAAGCGCGGCTGGGTTGTGCTGGCCGGCGATGCGACGCATCTCTGGCGCAACATCCGCCAGCGCAATCCGTTTCCTGTCGTGGTAGACGTGGCGCGCATGTTGAAGGGGTTCGACATTCTGAACGGGCTGGCGGACGGGCCGGACCATGTGATCCCCGGCCACGACCCGCTCATCCTGAAGCGATTTTCCCCGCTCGGCAGCAACGCGGAAATCGTCAGGCTGGATCTGCCACCGATTGCATAGCAACGCAACGGAACGATGGGCGTTCCGGCTGACACGCAATGGAGAAGACACATGGCACGGCCGCCCGATTTGCCGCCCGGTCCCGGTCCGGATCCCAACCCGGCGCCACCGCCGCCGATCGAATTGCCGCCGCGCCCCGATCCGATGCCGATGCCGCCGGGCGCGCCACCGATGCCGACACCGCTGTAGCATTGCGAGAGGCAGCGCGACACCGTACACCTCTCCCGAGCACTGCGCGAGAGAGGTGTACGGCCATGACCAACGAACTCGCCGAACTGACCCGGGTGGCGCAGGCCTACGACGCGCGCCACCAATTCATCAGCAGCATCGCCTGGCCCGGAGGCGCGCGCATCGCGGTGAACCTCACCGTCGATTTCGATGCAATGCTGCTGCGCCGCTTGATGAACGAGCCGCCGATGCAGCTCGCGAAAGGCGAATTCGGCGGCCGTGTCGGCATCTGGCGGCTGCTGGAGCTGTTCGAATCGCATAACGTGAAGGCCACGATATTCACCCCCGGCCGCATCTGCGAGCTGTATCCGCAG
Source organism: Acetobacteraceae bacterium (assembly GCA_049522565.1). Lineage (GTDB taxonomy): Bacteria > Pseudomonadota > Alphaproteobacteria > Acetobacterales > Acetobacteraceae > JASHVB01. The sequence continues at coordinate 6,662 of JBEKNT010000005.1, read as the reverse complement.
GCGATGCGCGCGGCGGCGCGCGGCGGGCACGAGATCGCCGACCATATGTGGGAACATCGCGTGCCGCGGGACGCGGCGCTGGAGCACGACCATCTGTTGAAGACGGCGGCGGCGTTGCAGAAGATCGCCGGGCGGCGGCCGGTCGGCACCCGCAGCGACCACACGCGCGCGCTGCTGCAACGCGAAGGGTTTCTGTATACCTCGGACGGCTCCGCCGCGCAGCTTCCCTACTACGTCACCGACGACGCAACAGCGGACACGACCTTGCTCAACCTGCCGTTCCACTACGCGATCGACGACGCGATGTTCTTCAGCTTCGCCTGGCTGGGCAGCGGCAACGCCGCGCAACGCATCACCGATCCGGAGCGGGTGTTCGACATGTGGTGGGCGGCGTTCCGGCAGCAATATCGCGCGGGCGGATACCTGAACGTGGTGATGCACCCGTTCGTTTCCGGCCGCGCGTTGCGCATCGCCATGCTGGACCGGTTGATCGCAAAGATGAAGACGCTGCCTGGCGTGTGGTTCGCGACGTGCGAGGAGGTGGCGCGCCATTGCCTCGCCACCTGCCCGCCGCGGCACGGCTGAAGGAGCCCGCACAATGCCCTGGAAGGACGGCTACACCATCTCCGACGAGATCGGCCTGGCGGATCGCGATCTGCGCTGGCCGGACGGCCAGCGGTGCTGCGTCTCGATCACCGTCGATTTGAGTGTCGCGGCGGGACCGGCCGGCATCACCGCGGCCGACCTGGCGAGCCCGGCGGCGGAATTCGCCCGGCATGACGGATTGGCGCAGCTTCTCGCCGTGCTGCGCCGGCATGCGTTGCACGCGACGTTCGCGGTGCCGGCGGTGATGGCGCGGATTCTCGCGGACCAACTGCGCGTGCTGACCAACGAGGGCCACGAAATCGCCGCGGAGGGATTGCGGCACGAGGATGTCGGCGCCTTGTCGCGCCAGGACGAACGCGAGCGTCTCGCACTGACCACGCAGATCGTCACCGAGGCGACGGGGCAGCGTCCGGCGGGCTGGTTCTCCCTGCCGCGGCAGGAGGATCCGTTTGCCGGCGGCACGATCAGCCCGCATACCATCGATCTGCTGCTCGAGGCCGGCTACGAATATTTCGGCAACGGCCTGGCCGACGACATCCCGCATTACTGGGTCAGCGATTTCGCAGCACGCCGCGCGCTGCTGACCCTGCCGTACTACTATCATTTCGACGATCAGTTTTTTCTCCTCTTCCCGCGCAAGGGCACTGGTCTGGAGAACGCGGACATGCTGTTCCGCAACTGGAAGGCCGAGTTCGATGCGCAATACCGGCGAGGACGGCTGTTCCATATGACGCTGCATCCGCAAGGCATCGGCTGGTGCAATCGGGTGCAGATGCTGGACGATTTCCTTGGCTATATGCGCAGCCTGCCGGGACTGTGGAACCCGACCGGCGCAGCATGCGCGCGGTATTGGCGCGAAACCTACCCGGAACAGACGCATCTGCGTCTGGAGCCGAGCATCTGGCAGGATTATCCCGGCAGTTTGAGTTGAAACTTGCGGCCCCGCCCGTCATGGCCGGGCTTGATCCGGCTATCTATCGTGGCACCGCCGCTGCATAGATGGCCGGGTCGAGCGCGACCATGACGAGGGGTGGCCATCACCGCCCGCGGAATACCGGCTTGCGGCGCTCCTTGTGCGCGCGGATGCCCTCTTGCAGGTCCTCGCTCGCGCGCACCCGCGCCAGGGTCTGGCTGACCGCGACCATGCGCTCGACCGGTCCGACCGGCAGCACCTCGGACGCCAGCCGCTTCAGCGTGCCCATCACCAGCGGCGCGGAGTCGAGCATCTGTTCCGCCATCGCCAGCGCCTCTGCCTCGTGCGTGCCGTTCGGCACCACGCGGTTGACGAAGCCCACGTCGTAGGCACGCTGCGCGGAAACCTTGCTGCACAACAGCATCATTTCCATCGCCAGCTTGTGCGGCATGCGCGATACCAGCGAGCTGATCATGCCGCCGGTGACGCCGAGCTTCGCCTCGGGATAGTAGAAGACCGTGCTTTCGGTCGAGACCATCAGGTCGCACATCATCACCAGCACGATGCCGCCGCCGACGCACCAGCCGGAGGTTGCGGCGATGATCGGCTTGTCGGTCTGGAAGCCGACGCCGGGAATGGCGCGCCAGAGTTCCGGCAGGTCGCTGACATCGGCGCCGGCGGTGAAGGCACGGTCGCCGGCCGCGGACAGGATGGCGACGCGTTGTTCCGGTGCCGCGTCGAACGCCTGGAACGCGCGTTGCAGCTCCACGGCCACGGCCGCGCTGATCGCGTTCAGCTTTTCCGGTCGGTTGATGCGGATGATCGAAATCGGACCGTGTTGTTCTACCGTGACGACGCTCATCGCGCTTTCCCTCCCTGCCGTTGCCGGGGCGAGGCTAACACAGCGGCTTGGCCATCTGCACGATGCCGCTGATATACACGTCGTCCCAATCTTCCTCGGCATAGCCTGCCTTGGTGTAAAAGCCCACGGCATCCGGCGTGGCGTACAGCACGGCCCTGGAGCAGCCGCGCTCGCGGGCGAAGTCCTCGGCGAGTTGCAGCAGAACGCGACCGCAGCCCCGGCGTTGCGATGCGGGGTGGATCGCCACCAGGCGCAGGCCGGCCTCACCGGTTTCGGTGATGTCGATGCGAATGGAGCCGATCGGCTGGTCGTCCAGGCACAGCAGCAGCGCATAATGGCCGGGCGCATGGTCGTCCGGGTGCTCCAGGGCGTATTTGTGCGCCTCGAGCAGTACGTCCCGGCGGATGCGATGATACACCTCCCAGTCGTCCGGGGAGGCCGGCGGACGCAGGCAATACGGTCCTTGGCGCAGGTCTGACATGGCGATCGCGAGTGTGCGCGGACCGCACGCGAGCCTCAAGTGTCGCCCCCGTTGTCCCCCCCCTTGTCATTGCGAGGCGCGTAGCGACGAAGCGATCCCCTGCCTGGGGAGCCGCCCGCTCGTCACGCGGGGGATTGCTTCGTCGCTGCGCGCCTCGCAATGACAACGGGGGGGGGACAACGGGGGGCGGGACACCGGCTATCGCGAAATCGCCTCCAACCGCAGGCGTGCCGTGCGCGGTCCCATCACGGCGATCATCGAGGCGACGATCAGCATCGCGCCGGCGATGAACAGGAACACGCCCGTCGTGCCATAATTCCGCAAGCAGAACGCAATCATGAACCCGACAAAAATCGTGCTGAACCTGCTCCAGGAATACACGAACCCTACGGCGCGGGCACGGATGCGCGTCGGGAACAGCTCCGCCTGGTAGGCATGGAATGAGAACGACAGGCAGGTGTTGCAGATCTGGATCAGCGCGCCGCACGCCATGATGCCGATGGCGGCGGTCTGCTGCGAGAACAGCAGGCCGAACGCGGCGATGCCCACCGCGGAAAGCGTGACCTGCCACTTCCGGTCGATCCCGTCGGCGGCGCGTGTGGCGAACAGCGGCCCGATCGGCGCCGTCATCGCGATGACGAAGGTGTACTCAAGCGACTTGGTCACAGTGATGCCCTGCGAAATCAGCAGCGTCGGCACCCAACTGGCGAAGCCGTAATAGCCGATCGATTGCAGCAGGTTGAACACGATCATCATGATCGTCCGCGGCAGGTACGGCGCGCGCCAGATCTCCGCGAACGATCCGGTCATCTGTTCCACCTCGCCGGCCAGCACTTGCGGCGGCGGCAAGGCGCGGCCGGTTTCCGCCTGGACGCGCGCCTCCATCATCGCGGTGATGCGCTCCGCTGCCGCGGCATCGCCATGCTGGGCCAGCCAGCGCGGCGACTCGGGCAGGCCGAGGCGCAGCCACCACACCATGATGGCGCCGGCGCCACCGATCATCGCGACGACCCGCCAGCCGTCGTAACCGAACACCGTGGTCGGCACGAAAACCCAGGCGAGGAATGCCACGACCGGATAGGACAGGAAATGGATGAACTGGCTGAACGCGAAGGCCCGGCCGCGGCGTTCCTTGGGCACCAGCTCCGACAGGTAGGTGTCGATGGTGACGAACTCGACGCCGATGCCCAGGCCGGCGAGCAATCGCCAGAAGTCCAGGCCCAGCGGCGTGGACTGGCAGGCCATGATCAGCGTGGCGATCGAGTACCACAACAGTGCGAAGGTGAAGATGGTGCGCCGGCCGAACAGGTCCGACAGCCAACTGAACACCAGAGTGCCGATGAACATCCCCAGGAAGGTCGATGCCACCAGGCTGGCATAGCCGTTGATGTCGAAGAACCCTTGCGTCGTCGGCGTAAGGATGTGCGCCTTGAACAGGCCGGGGGCGATATAGGCGGTCAGGGCGTTGTCATAGACCTCGAAGAACGCGCCCATCGACAGCAGGATGACCAGGCGGCGCGTGTAGCGCGTCGCCGGCAGGCGATCGATGCGGGCAGCGATGGTCGAGCTCGGTGTGGCGTCCACGCGGCGGTTCCTTCCCCGAATATTGCTTGACAGGAAGGTTTGCATGGGGCGCGGCCGGAGGCGAGACAGGCTTTCCCCGTCATTGTGTCGTCGCCCTTGCCATCGCCCTCCGGGCGTGGTCCAAGCCGCGGGATCATGCACGGCCCGGAAACCATGCCCGATATCCTGCCTGATCCCGCCGAGAGCCCGCAGCTCGCCGCCGAGCGTGTGCTGATCCTGGACTTCGGCAGCCAGGTCACCCAGCTCATTGCCCGCCGGCTGCGCGAATCCGGCGTGTATTGCGAGATCTGGCCGTTCAACGCGGACCCGTCGCGCATCGCGGCCTGGCGCCCGCGCGGCATCATCCTGTCCGGTGGGCCGGCTTCGACGCACGAGGCCGCCGCGCCGCTCGCCCCCGCCGCCGTGTTCGATCTGGGCGTGCCGATCCTGGGCATCTGCTACGGCGAGCAATTGCTGTGTCAGCAGCTTGGCGGGGAGGTGCAGCCGTCCGACCATCGCGAGTTCGGTCGCGCCTTCGTCGACGTCACCGGCGACTGCGCGTTGTTCCGTGACGTCTGGCAGCAGGGTGCGCGTGAGCAAGTGTGGATGAGCCACGGCGACCGGGTGACCAGGCTGCCGCCGGGCTTTCGCGTGGTCGGCGTGTCGGAGGGCGCGCCGTTCGCGGCGATCGCCGACGATACGCGGCACTATTACGGCGTGCAGTTCCATCCCGAGGTGGTGCACACGCCGCACGGCGCGGCGCTGCTGCGCAATTTCAGCCACGGCGTGCTGGGCCTGTCCGGCACCTGGACCATGGCCGGCTTTCGCGCCACCGAGATCGCCCGCATCCGCGCGCAGGTGGGGCAGGGGAGGGTGATCTGCGGCCTGTCCGGCGGCGTCGATTCCTCGGTTGCCGCGGTGCTGATCCATGAGGCGATCGGGGCGCAGCTCACCTGCATCTTCGTCGATCACGGCCTGTTGCGGCAGGGCGAGGCGGAACAGGTGGTGGAGACGTTCCGTAATCGGTTCAATACCCGGCTGGTGCATCGCGACGCGTCGGATCTGTTCCTGGATGCGCTGGACGGCGTCACCGATCCGGAAGCCAAGCGCAAGACGATCGGCCGGCTGTTCATCGACGTGTTCGACGAGGAAGCGGCGAAGCTGGGCGGCGCCGATTACCTGGCGCAGGGCACGCTGTATCCCGACGTGATCGAGAGCGTCAGCTTCACCGGTGGACCGTCGGTGACGATCAAGTCGCATCACAATGTCGGTGGCTTGCCGGAACGGATGCGCCTGAAGCTGATCGAGCCGCTGCGCGAGCTGTTCAAGGACGAGGTGCGCGCGCTGGGGCGCGAGCTGGGCATCCCCGAGAGCATTGTCGGCCGCCATCCATTCCCCGGGCCAGGCCTGGCGATCCGCATCCCTGGCGCGATCACCCGCGACAAGCTCGCCCTGCTGCGCAAGGCGGATGCGATCTTCCTGGAGGAGATCCGCGCCGCGGGCCTGTACGACGCGATCTGGCAGGCGTTCGCCGTGCTGCTGCCGGTGCGCACCGTCGGCGTGATGGGCGACATGCGCACCTACGACAATGCCTGTGCGTTGCGCGCGGTGACATCCACCGACGGCATGACCGCCGACGTGTATCCGTTCGATGCCGGCTTCCTGACCCGGGTCGCCAGCCGCATCGTCAACGAGGTGCGTGGGATCAATCGGGTGACCTACGACATCACCAGCAAGCCGCCCGGGACGATCGAGTGGGAATGATTTTGGCCTGCCCCGCGGTATCCGGAATTATGCGAGAACCCTCTTCGAGCATCTGGCGGCGCTAGCGGGCGGCGGAACAGCCGATGCTTGCCGCGCAGGCAGGGGGCAAGCGGGTGAAGGCAGGAAGCTCAGGGCTCTGCCCCATGCGCGCTAATTGAAGGGACCGTCCGGGAACAACCGAGTCAGTTGCCGGCGGATCGCAACCTCCGTGTCATGGCGGGCGAAGGCCCATGAGCGTTAAACCAGGCGGCCGGAAAGCAAGCCGGTGATATCCCGGTCGATCGCATTTGGGCCGCCGCGTGGCCTGACGAGTACCCCGCTGTCCAATGCTGGGGACGCGGGTCAAGGAAGCAAGGAAGCAAGGAAGCAAGGAAGCAAGCGTTTAACACAGATTTTCACAGATTAAGTCACAGATTAAGTCACAGATCAGGAATAATAATACCTATTGCGTAACATTTATAATTTCGCGCGGA
>JBEKNT010000004.1:0-53037 GCA_049522565.1 Acetobacteraceae bacterium | reverse complement strand
CCGGCGGAGGCCGGCATGACGGGTTGGCACGGCAGTCGCGACGTCTCCGCCGTTTTCATCTCCGGCGCGCGGCGACGACCGGGCGTCGCCCTACCCCGCCTCCGCCACCACCGGCTCGCGGCTGGCGCGCACCTTGGACACCCGGCGGCCGTCCATCTCCAGCACCTCGAAGCGCCAGCCGGCGAACACGATGCGGTCGCCGGCGCGCGGCACGCGGCGCAGCAGCGCCAGCAGCAGGCCGGCCAGGGTATGGTAGGTGCCCTCGGCCGGCAGGTCGGGCAGCGCCAGGCGCACCTTCGCCTCGTCCACCGGCATCAGGCCATCGAGCACCAGGGCGCCCTCCCCGGGCGTGCCGGGGTCGCCGGCTTGCTCGGCCACGTCGGTCGGCTCGCCGACGATCGCCTCCAGCACGTCGGCCGCGGTCACCACGCCCTCCAGGCTGCCGTACTCGTCCAGCACCAGCGCCATGCCGAGCGGGTCCGCCTTCAGCCGCTCCAGCGCGTCGAGCGCGGTCACCGTATCGGGCACCACGATCGGCTGGCGCAAGGCCGCCGCCACCGACAGCGTGCCGCCGTCCAGCAGGCGGTCCAGCAGGTCCTTCGCCTGCACCACGCCGACCACGTTGTCCACCGAGCCGTCGCACACCACGAAGCGCGAGTGCGGCGCGGATTTCAGCGTGGCGACGATCTCCGCCACCGGGTCGGTGCGGTCGATCCAGGCCAGCTCGGTGCGCGGCGTCATGATGGCGCGCACCGGCTTGTCGGCCAGGCGCAGCACGCGCTCGATCATGTCGCGCTCCTCGGTCTCCAGCACGCCGGCCTGCGCGCCCTCGGCGACCAGCGCCTTGAGTTCCTCCTCGGTCACCACCTGCGGCGCGGCGCGTTGCAGGCCGAACGAGCGCAGTACCAGCGCCGAGGATATGCCGAGCAACCAGACAATCGGGCCGACGGCCCGCGACAACCAGGCGATCGGCCCGGCCAGCCGGGCCGCAATGTGTTCCGGCCGGCGCAGCGCGAGCTGCTTCGGCACCAGTTCGCCCAGCACCAGCGTCAGGTATGTGGTGACCACCACCACGAGCGTCAGCGACAGCGTCCCGGCGACCGGTGCCAGCGTCGGGAAACGTGTCAGCCACACCTCGAGATGCGAGGCGATTCGCGCGCCGCCGAACACGCCGGTGAACACGCTGACCAGGGTGATGCCGACCTGCACGGTGGGGAGGAAGCGCTGCGGGTCGTCGGCCAGCCGGCGCGCCGTGGCCGCACCGGCGAGGCCCTTGCGCTCCAGCACCGCGAGCCGGGCGCGACGTGCCGAGACCAGGGCCAGCTCGCTCATCGCGAACACCCCGTTCAGCAGGATCAGCAGCAGGATGATCAGGATTTCCAGACCGATGTCCATGGCGCGCGCGGCTGCCCTCCCGGCGGAGACGTTACGGGCCGGTCATAGCATGGCAGTCCGGGCCACGCGCGCCGCGCCGCGCCCGCCGGGGAGCTGCGCCCCGAGGACATGCGTCCCGAGGAGACGCGTTGTCAGCGCGGCGCGGCGCGCTCATCGTAGCGGCGACGCACAGGAGAAGCACCGCCGATGCCCGCCGCCGCGATCCTGCTCAGCATCCTCGCCCTGGGGCCGTTCGTCGGCTGTGGCTTGGCGGCGCTGGATCCCAACCCGGTGACGGCCGGCCGCATGCTGACCGCGCTGATCGCCTGGGGCGCGCTGGTGTTGGCGTTCACCGGCGGCCTGCATTGGGGGCTGGTGCTGCGCGAACCCGAGGCCGCGCCGCCGGTGGCGCCCGCGGGCAAGCCGGAGATCGGGCGGAACACGCGGATCGGGCTGGCGGTGCTGCCGCTGATTCTGGGCTGGGTGGCGTTGCTGCTGCCGCTGGTGGCCGCAGCGTGGCTGGCTCTGCTGCTGCTGATCGTGGCCTATATCGTCGCATTGCTGGCGGAGCACCATGCGGCGCGCCGGTTGGTGCTGCCGTCGCGCTATCTGTGGCTGCGCTGGGGGTTCACGATTGTCGCGGTGGCGATGCTGACGACGGTGCTGACGCTGCGGCTGTTGGGACAGACGATCGTATTATGAAACTAATCTCTGGATTTCGACGGCGATTCATGATTTGTTAAGCTTTGTCCGAACGAGGAGGCCGTGCCCATGTCCGCCGAGATCATCCCGTTCCCCATGCCCTCGGCTGCCGGGCCGAACCTGGCGGTTCCCAGCCCTGCGGGTGAGGACCGGCTGCAACGGGCGCTCGCGGCGCTGGATGCGGCGGTGACCGGCCAGCGGGCCGCGGTGGCCGAGTGGCGCCGGTCGCTGGCGCAATTGGGCGCCACGATGAACGGGCTTGGCGCGAGCCTGGGCCGCTATCGCGACAGCCTGACGCACCTGGAGGGCCAGGTGGGGTCGCTGAACGGCCAAGCGGTCGCGCTGGAGCAGTGGGCGGACAAGACGCTGGCGGCGGAGCAGGGCTGAGGCGGAGCGCTGGGCGCGGACGGGCTGGAGCGCTGGGCGCGGGCGGGGTGTCGCTGCCCGGCGGGGGCGACGGGTAGGGCGGTGGCGACCGGCGCGGCGAGTCTGGCGTCGCGCGCCGCGCTGATGAGAACGGGCGGCGTGCCTGCGCCGGCGAACCAGGGCCACAAACGTGGCCGATCACGCACTTGTCCAAAACCGCGGCAGGCCGTACGCGATGGGCGAAAGCTTGGCATGACATGCCGAGCGTATGAACAAATCCAAATCACATATATCAAGCTTATATAATAAGTATTTATACCGGAATGGAACGGATATGCCCTGGGCAAAAACCAGCGCTATCGACATGTTTTCGTATATCTTCGGCGCTCCGATTCAGAATGGATTTCCTATGACCTCATGATGCAAACCCAGGCATCGCCAACAGGGGATGCAACATGACCACCACATTCCGGCGTCTTGCACACGCCACTGCGCCACCGATTCTATCGAATCCGGTGTTTTCAAACCTGCGTTGCAACTCTGGATGGCGACGAGCATCAGCCGTGACGGTGCAAACGGGGCGTACGATCCCGCTGCGCGTTGGCACGGTGCTTGCTCATTTCAGGTCCATGACCACACCAGGATCGGAAGGACGCACTTGCATGCCAATCGCACGGCTTGGGTTGGATAAGCTTGTTGGCGCAACATTGCTTGCGCTTGCCTGTGGCGGCATGAGCCCCGCGCTGGCGCAGTCGGCAAGCCCCCCTGCTGCATCGTCGTTTGCCGGTACCTACACGGGTGCGACGCGGCACATCTCCGGGCACGACGGACATTGCTGGCTGGGCGGCCCGGTGAAACTCGAGGTGCACGATGGACGCTTCAGGTTCCCGTGGAACGAACCGCAGGCGTTCGATGTGACGATATCGCCCGATGGGACGTTCTATGCGGCCAGCCCCGGTGTTCTGGCGAAATCGGACAAGCACATGATGCTCGTGCCGACGATGCAGGGTTACGTGAGTGGAGCAACGCTCGTGGCCGATTACGGCACGCGCTGGTGCCACTATCGGCTCGAAGCCACCCGTTCATAAGGCACCCAAGCACAAGTTGACTGTGCTGCCGGCGAGATGGCCGCGACGGCTGCGAGCGGTCGCAGCGGTCGCTCGTGACCCGCATCAGTCTTGACGACCAGAAACGCAAACCGGGGGTTTCCGATGCGACTTACGCTTTTTGCCTCCACCCTGCTGGGTGGAATGTTCACTCTTGCCCTGCCCGGCGCCTTCGCGCAGACGGCAGCGCCCACGGCCACGCCGGCGGCGGCGGTGCCCGCAGCCGCGGCCGCACCGACGAATTGCGATACCGGACCCGTCGATCCCTATACCAACTACACATGTCTCGATAAGTATCTCGGCAGCAACCCCTTCGAGCGCCTGTACAATTACTACAAGCTCGAATGGGGCCAGGCCGGGCCGCCGAGCGATCCGACCGCGCCGCCATCGCGCCGTGCCAACGGCTGGCCGGACGCGCCGGAGGCAACGCCGCCGATGCCGTTCACCGAGTGGCCTTACGGTGGCGTGACCTCCATGGGGGTGACCCGCACCGCCTCGGCCGACAGCCCGTTGATGGTGGCAATCGCCAATACGCCTCCCGGCCAATGGCTGGCCGACGCCGGCATCCAAATATGGGGATGGGTCGACGTCGGCGCCAATCTCAGCAGCAACCACGTGCAGCCGGGCGGCAACGCGCCGATCAACTACGCATACACCCCGAACACGGCGACGCTCGACCAGGCGGTGGTCTATATCGACCGCTTTCCCGACACCGTGCAGACGGATCACGTGGACTGGGGCTTTCGCTTCTCCGCGATCTACGGCGAGAACTACCGCTACACGACCTCCTATGGCATCGCGAGCTACCAGCTCCTGAAGTACAACTACGTTAACGGCTACGACTTTCCGATGGTCTACGGCGAGCTTTACATTCCACAGGTCGCCGAGGGCTTGATGCTCCGCCTCGGGCGCTACATCTCGTTGCCGGACATCGAGGCGCAGCTCGCGCCCAACAACTACATGTATACGCATTCGCTGACCTACGGCTACGACAACTATACCAACGAGGGCCTACAGGGCACTATGGTGCTCAACAAGAACGTCATGCTCCAGTTGGGCGTGTCGGTCGGTAGTGACACATCAATTGCGAATTTGAACACGAAAGTGATCAATCCGTACCCGAATACCCCGTCTACCCCGAACCCGATTTACCCTGGCAGCACATTCCTCAAAGATCCCGGCGCCAAGCCGTCGGTCACCGCTTGCGTTCGTATCGACTGGAACGACGGCAAGGACAATCTCTACCCATGTGCCGACGCCATCAACAATGGCGTCGATGGCTACAACAACCTTCAGTGGTATGGGTTCACTTACTATCACAAGTTCAACGACCAGTGGCACATCTCGTACGAATTCTACGACCTGCACGAAAATGGCGTACCGAACATAAACAACCCCGTCGTGGAAAACGCCATCGCCAATGGTGGATCGCCGTTCTCGCCGCAGTTCATCCCGTTCAATGCGCCGAACCAGGCACACTGCACCAATGCCTCGGTAGTCCGGTGCAACGCGTATGCGATCGGCACCGTCGCCTACATCAATTACTCGCCTAACCCACTGGACAACATCTCGTTCCGTCCCGAGTTGTACTACGACCCGCAGGGACTGCGCACCGGCACGGCGGCTACCTATTACGAGTTCACGCTCGGCTGGCAGCACTGGCTCTCGCCGCAGGTCGAGATGCGTCCGGAGGTTGGCTACTACCACTCGGACGGTGCGAACGCCTTCAACGCCGGCACCAAGAACTACACGCTGCTCCTCGCGGGTGACATCATCTGGCACTTCTAGCAGTAACGCGGCGGGTCGCTGCATCCCGCTGGGACCCGCCGCCTTTCTACGGGAGGCACGCCATTCGCGGCGTGCCTTTTCCGCAAGAAAATATAGAAGAGATCATGCCAATCTTCTTAAGAAAAATAAAAACTACTGCCTTCGGACACTGCTTACGCTACTGACCACGGCTGCCTGCACCAACCGTTCGACGACGGCAATGGGGCAATCACCACAAAAGGTGCAACATGGACCTTCCTGAGCCGATCACCCATAGCACGCATGCGGACCACGGCATGCACATGGACCACGGCGTGCACACCGCCGAGCGCCCCCACGTTGTCCAGCGCGCGCCGAAGCGCCTGCCGCGCAAGGCGCAAGCCACGATCCTCGGCGTGATCGCGGCACTGGCCGTCGTCGGCTTCGTCCTGGGGCCGCAAGCCTTGCATCGGCTGTCCGGCAGCAACCCGGCCGAGCCAGCGGGCGAAGCCGCGCAAGCCACCGACGCCCAGTCGTTCAAGCCGACCGCGCAGCAATGGGCCGGCCTCAAGATCGTCCCGGTCCAGCAACACGTCTTCCAGGACTCGCACGATACCGACGGCAAGATCGCGATCGACGACGATCTGGAGACGCCGGTGTTCTCGCCCTACTCGGGCCGGGTGGTGAAGCTGTTCGCGCGCGCCGGCGACGACGTCGCGCGTGGCGCTCCGTTGTTCTCCATCCAGGGCAGCGAGCTGGCGCAGGCCGAGAACGATCTGATCACCGCCGCGTCCAACCTGAAGACCACACGGGCCCAGCTTGCGCTGGCACAGACCAACGAGAAGCGGCAGCACGAGTTGTTCCTGGCGCAGGGCGGCGCGCTGAAGGACTGGCAGCAGAGCCAGGTCGATCTGGCAACCGCGCAGGGCAACCTGAACGGCGCGTCGATCGCGCTGGCGGCAGTACGCAATCGCCTGCGCATCCTGGGCACCAGCGACCACGACATCGATACCATCGAGACGACGGCCAACCTGCTGCAACTGAACGCGGAAACCGTGGTTGGCGCGCCGATCTCCGGCACCGTGGTGCAGCGCCAGATCGGCCTTGGACAGAACATCGTCAGCGCCTCCGCCGGCGCCACCAACCCGGTGTTCATGATCGGCGACCTGTCCAAGGTGTGGCTGGTGGCCAACGCGCGGGAGGAAGATGCGCCGTCGCTGCACAAGGGCGATCCGGTCGAAGTGTCGGTCCTGGCGTTCCCGGGAAAGGTGTTCAACGCGCGGCTGGCCTATGTCGCACCCTCGATCGATCCCAACACGCATCGATTGCTCGTGCGGGCCGAGGTGGAAAACCCCAACCATGAGCTGAAGCCCGAGATGTTCGCCCGCTTCCGCATCATCACCGGCGAGGACGCCGCTGCTCCCGGCGTGCCGGAAAGCGGCGTGGTGTACGAAGGCGACACCGCGCATGTCTGGCTGGCCGACCCGGCGACGAAGACGCTGGCAATCCGCCCGATCAAGGCGGGGCGCGACCACGACGGCATGATCGAGGCGCTGAGCGGCCTGAAGCCCGGCGACTCCGTCGTCACCAACGGCGCGGTGTTCATCGACCGAGCAGTGGCGGGCGACTGAACGGGCTGGTGCCGTCCCGGCCTCCCCCGCTGCCCTGCGCAACCGGCAGCCGATCAACCACGCTCGCCATCACCGCAACCTGGAACGACCGAAGATGCCGACTAACCGAATGATGCCGTGCTTCTGTCTCGGACTCGGGGACGCACGTAACCAGCCGCGAGCGCCCGACCAGCGCGGGCTTCTGTCATGAACGGGATCATCGTTACCGCGCTGAAGCAGCGCATCCTGGTGCTTGTCCTGCTGATCGCGGCGCTCGGCGGCGGCGTCGTGGCGTTCATGAAGCTGAACATCGAGGCCTATCCGGACCCGGTGCCGCCGCTGGTGGATATCATCGCGCAAAGCTCCGGCCAGTCGGCCGAGGAGATGGAGCGCTACATCACCATCCCGCTCGAAATCCAGATGGCCGGCATCCCGAATGTCACGGCGATCCGCACCATCTCGCTGTTCGGCCTGTCCGACGTCAAGGTGCAGTTCACCTACGACTTTACGTACCAGCAAGCGGAACAGTGGGTGACGAATCGGTTGGCGCAGTTGCCGCCGCTGCCGAGCAACGTCACGCCGCAGATCTCGCCGGAAAGCCCGGTCGGCGAAATCCTGCGCTATCGCGTGGTGGGGCCGCCGGGATATTCGGTCACCGACCTGAAGACGATCGAGGACTGGATGCTGGAACGCCGCTTCAAGGCGGTGCCCGGCGTGGTGGACGTCAACGGCTGGGGCGGCAAGACCAAGGCCTATGAGGTGACGATCGACCAGGACAAGCTGATGCACTACGGCCTGACCATGCCGCAAGTGCTGGCAGCGCTCAACAACGCCAACATCAATGTCGGCGGCCAGACGGTGAATTTCGGCGCGCAGGCCGCGGTGGTGCGCGGCCTCGGGCTGATCCACTCGCTGGACGACATCCGCGACACCATGGTGGCGCAGAACAACGGCGCGCCGCTTCGGATCCGCGACGTCGCCACGGTAACCGTAGGCAACCAGCCCCGCCTGGGGATCGCCGGCCAGGATGGCGACGACGACATCGTGCAGGGCATCGTGCTGATGCGGCGCGGCGCGGAGAGCCTGCCGACCATCAAGCGCGTCGAGAAGCTGATGGAGGAGATCAACAACTCCAACATCCTGCCGCCGGGGGTGCGGCTGGAGAAGATCTACGACCGCTCGGACCTGATCCGCGTCACCACGCGCACCGTGCTGCACAACATGCTGGAAGGCATCGTGCTGATCTTCCTGTTGCAGTGGATCTTCCTCGGCAATTTGCGCACCGCGGTCATCGTCTCGGTGACCATCCCATTCGCGCTGTCCTTCGCGATCGGGCTGATGCTGCTGCGCGGCGAATCGGCCAACCTGCTGTCGGTGGGGGCGATCGATTTCGGTCTGGTGGTGGACGCCACCGTGATCATGATGGAGAACATCTTCCGCCGCCTGTCGCAACGCGCCGATCAGCGCTTCATGCGGTCCGCGCTGGTGCAGCGAACGCGCGCACCGGTGGAATTGCGCGGCAAGTTCTCGGTGATCGCCAATGCCGCCACCGAGGTGAACAAGAGCATCTTCTTCTCGGCCGCGATCATCATCGCCGGCTTCGTGCCGCTGTTCACCATGTCCGGGATCGAGGGCCACATCTTCGGTCCGATGGCCAAGACCTATGCCTACGCCATCGCCGGCGGATTGCTCGCGACGTTCACCGTCACGCCGGCGTTGTCCGCGCTGCTGTTGCGCGACCATGAAAGCGAACGCGACACCATCGTGGTGCGCTTCCTGCACCGCATCTATCAGCCCGCGGTCGAGTTCGCGATCGCCAACCGCCTGCTGACGCTCGGTGCGGCGGCATTGCTGCTGCTGTTCGCCGGCATGGCCGTGCGGACTCTGGGACTGGAATTCCTGCCCAAGCTCGAGGAAGGCAATCTGTGGATCCGCGCGACGATGCCGACGTCGATCTCGCTGGAAGCCGGCGATGCCTATGTCAACCGCATCAGGACGATCCTCAAGAGCTACCCCGAGGTGGTAACGGTGGTATCGCAGCACGGCAGGCCGGATGACGGCACCGATGCCACCGGCTTCTTCAACGCCGAGTTCTTCGTGCCGCTGAAGCCGTTCGACACCTGGCCGGCGGGCATGGACAAGGACAAACTCACCGAACAGATGAATGCCCGGTTTGCCGAGGAATTCCCCGGCATAGACTTCAACTTCTCGCAGTATATCGAGGACAACGTGGAGGAGGCGGCGTCCGGGGTGAAAGGCGAGAACTCGGTCAAGCTGTACGGCGGCGACCTGGAGACGCTGGAAAGCACCGCCAACAAGATCAAGGATGTGATGGCCAACGTGCCGGGCATTACCGACCTTGCCGTATTCGCCTCGCTGGGCCAGCCGACGGTGCGGATCGACGTCGATCGGGCGCGGGCCGCGCGCTATGGCCTGGCGCCAGGCGACGTGAATGCCACCGTGCAGGCGGCGATCGGCGGTCAGGCGGCGGGCAACCTGTATGAGGACGGCTCCGACCGCAACTTCCCGATCGTCGTCCGCCTGGCGTCCGAGTATCGCAAAAGCCTCGATGCCATCCGCCACATCGTCATCAGCGCACCCAATCCCAGCGGCAACGGCGTGGTGCCGATTCCGCTGACCGATGTTGCCAAGGTCAGCCTGACCTCGGGCGCCTCGTTCATCTACCGGGAAGGCCAGGAGCGTTACATTCCGATCAAGTTCAGCGTGCGCGGACGCGACCTGGGCACCGCCGTGCTCGACGCGCAGCAGCAGGTGGCGGAGCATGTCATCATACCGGGCGGCTACCACCTGGAATGGGTGGGCGAGTTCGGCAACCTGGAAGAAGCGATCTCCCGCCTTGCCGTCGTCGTGCCGCTGTCGATTCTGCTGATCTGCCTGCTGCTGTTCGTGAATTTCGGGTCGCTGATGGATATGGCGCTGGCCGCCAGCGTCATTCCGATGGCCCTGGTCGGCGGCATCTTTGCGCTGTATTTCACCGGAACCGCGTTCAGCGTCTCGGCCGCGATCGGCTTTGTCGCGCTGTTCGGCATCGCGGCAATGGATGGGATCATCATGCTGACCTACTACAATCAGGCGATCGAAGGCGGCCTGGACCGTGCCGCCGCGCTGCTGCGTACCTGCCAGGTGCAGATGCGGCCCGTACTGATGACCTGCGTCGTAGCCTGCGTCGGGCTGCTGCCCGCCGCGGTGTCCACCGGCATCGGCTCGCAGGTGCAGCGGCCGCTGGCCCTGGTGGTGGTCGGCGGCATCCTGCTGGCGCCCGTGCTGATCCTGATCGTGCTACCCGTGCTCATCGACGTTTGCTCGCGCCGGTCGCTGCCGCAGGACCTGCAAGAAGCGCAAACGGAGCCGGCGGAGTGACGCCCATGTCGTATCGTTCCGCGATGCTCGCCGGCGCAGCGCTCATCATTGCGTCGGCTGCCGGATGTGCGGTCGGGCCGGATTTCCAGCCGCCGCAGCCCCCTTCGGTGCAGGGCTATACGCCGGAGCAATTACCGGCCAGCACCGCGTCCGCCGCCGATCCGCTCGGCGGCGCGCAACACTTCGATACCGGCAAGGACATCGAAGGCGCGTGGTGGCAGTTGCTGCACTCGCCGCCGCTCGATGCGTTGGTGGCGCAGGCGCTCAAGGCCAATCCAACCCTGGCGTCGGCGCAGGCGGCGCTCCGCCAGGCGCGGGAGAACGTCGCCGCGCAGCGCGGACAATATTTCCCGACCGTTACGGCCGGGCTGTCCGCCAGCCGCAACCTCACGCCGATTGCCGCGCTGTCGCCCGCGTCGGCGTCCGGCAATCCGTATTACAGCCTGATAACGCCACAATTGAACGTCTCCTTCGTGCCGGACGTATTCGGTGCCAATCGCCGCACGGTGGAATCGCTGGAAGCGCAGGCCGCGAACCAGCAGTTCCAGCTCGAGGCGACCTACCTGACGCTCACCTCCAACGTCGTCGCCGCGGCGGTGCAGGAGGCGTCGTTGCGCGGCCAGATCGCCGCCAACCGGGAGATCGTCAAGCAAGAGACCGATTTGCTGGTTATCCTGCGACGCCAGCTTGACCTTGGTCAGGTCGCCGGCAGCGACGTTGCGGCACAGGAGGCGGCGCTGGCGCAGGCGCAGCAGGCGCTGCCGCCGCTGCAAAAGCAGTTGGCGCAACAGCGCGACCTGCTGACCGCGCTGGCCGGGCGCTTCCCAAGCCAGGAAATCGCCGAGCAATTCGATCTGGCCGGGCTACAGCTTCCGCTCGACCTGCCGGTCAGCCTGCCCGGCAAGCTGATCGAACAGCGCCCGGACGTGCGCGCGGCGGAAGAGAGCATGCACAGCGCCAGCGCGCTGATCGGCGTTGCCGTCGCGGCGCGGCTGCCGCAGATCACGCTGAGCGGCACCATTGGCAACAGCGCCAGTACCGCGGCGAGCATGTTCACGCCGGGCACGAATTTCTGGACGATCGCCGGCGGCGTGACCACGCCGATCTTCGATTTCGGCACCCTGCTGCACAAGCAGCGCGCCGCGCAGGCAGCGTTCGACCAGGCGGCCGCGCAGTACCAAAGCACCGTGCTGACGGCGTTCCAGAACGTCGCCGATGCGCTGCGCGCGCTACAGGCTGACGCCGATGCGCTGAACGCCGCGGTTGCGTCGGAACGCGCCGCCGCGCGTAGCCTGGCAATCGTGCGCCGTCAACTTGATCTTGGGCAGGTCGCGTATCTTGCCTTGCTGAACGCGCAGAACACCTACCAACAGACACGCGTGGCGCTGGTGCTGGCTGAGGCGAACCGGCTGGCCGATACCGCGGCGCTGTTTCAGGCACTCGGTGGCGGATGGTGGAACCGCACCGATGTCGCGACCGCGAGTACCCAGGTCGAACCGGACAGGCCCAGGTGACCTGCCCGACTTCAGCCCAGCGATGCTGAATCACCCTCGCTTATTGGTTGCCGATGCAGACCCGGGCATCTGTCGCCTGCTGCGGCGGCATTTTGGTACGGCGGCCTACGCCGTGGTTACCGCGGAGACCGGCCGCGAGGCGCTTGATCTGCTGCGGCGCACGCCCCCTGACCTCGCCATCCTGTCCACCGAGTTGGGCGATGTGGACGGGGCCGAGCTGATACGGCGCGTGCGCAGCCTGTGCAGTGTCCCGATCATCGCATTGATGCGGCCAGGCGGCACGCTGACCCCGAGCCAGATCCTGGACAGCGGTGCCGACGACTGCATCGACGAGCCGTTCCTGCTGAAGGAACTGGCGGCCCGGGTGCGGCGCCTGTTGCAGCGGGTCGGTGCCTGGCAAGGACCCAGCGTGCTGGCCACCGGGCTTGGTCCGATCGAAGTGGATCCGCTGGAGCGCAAGGTGCGAATCGGCGGCAAGCTGGTGGCGCTGACCCGCAAGGAATTCGATTTGCTCGCACTGCTGGTTGGCGCCAAAGGCGGCACGCTGTCGCACGACGAAATCGTGCATAAGGTGTGGGGCCGCGGCTATAGCGGCGCGCGGCAGAACCTGCGCCGCACGATCAGCGGCCTGCGCCACAAGATCGAGCCCGACGCCGCTCACCCGGCGCATCTTCTCAGTGTGCGCGGCAGCGGTTACCGGCTCAGGGTGCGTCCTGGAACAAACGTGGAGTCCGAGGCATCGGCAAGCACCGCCGCGGACACAGCCGGTTCGGGGACACGCAGCCGGTAGCCGACGCCCGGCTCGGTCACCAGCAATGTTGGCCGCTCCGGCTCCTGCTCCAGCTTCTGGCGCAGCGCGCGAATATAGATTCGCAGATATTGCACGTCGGTGCCGATGCCCCACACGTGCCGCAAAATAAAGCTGTGTGTGAGTACTTTGCCTGCATGCGCCGCAAGCAGTTGCAGCAAGGAGAATTCGCGCGGCGACAGGCGGACCTCGGCGCCACGGATCAAAGCGGTACGGTGGACCAGGTTGAGCCGCAACTCGCCGGCTTCGATGATCGACTGGTCGGTGGCGGGTTGCACCCGGTGGCGTTGCAGCACCCGGATGCGCGCCAGCAACTCCTCGATGCCGAACGGCTTGGTGACGTAGTCGTCCGCCCCGAGGTCGAGCGCGGCAACCTTGGCCCCTTCGTCGCCGCGGTTCGACAGTATGATGATGGGAACGTCCGATTGCGCGTAGCGAATGCGCTTGATGACCTCGAGGCCATCGACATCCGGCAGGCCAAGATCCAGCACGATCAGGTCGGTGTCGCGGCGACGAACGGCCTCCAGCGCACCCATGCCGCGGTCGGTTTCCGACACGGCGTAGCCATCCGGACCCAGACCGACGCGCAGCATGCGCCGCATCGCCGGCTCGTCATCGACTATCAGAATTCGCGGCAGCGGGGTCGGCACTTTCATGATATCTCAAGCTCGCGGAAGGCCTGTTCGGACGTGACTGGAAGGGTAACAGCAACAACCGTGCCATGGCGGTCGTCCCGGTTGGCTACGTCGATCGTGCCGCGCATCGCCTCGACAAAGCCGCGGCAGATGGCCAGCCCCAGGCCGGTGCCGTTCTGTTGCGCCACATTCGTCGCGCGGTAGAATTTTTCGAACACCCGGTCCAACTCGGCGTTGGGTATGCCCGGGCCTTCATCCAGCACGCGAATCCGCATGGTCTGGTCCTGTGCGCGTGCCGTGATGCGGATCAGCGATCCGGGCGGCGAATATTTCGCGGCGTTTTCGATGACGTTGTAGAGGACCTGCTGCGCCAGCGTCGCGTCGGCTTCGACCCATGGCAGATCCGCCGGCGTGTCGACCGCCAGCCGATGCCCGGCAAGCACCCGCGCTGCCTGGCTCACTGCCGCGCCGAGCACGTCGGACAGCGGGGTGGCGTCGCGGCGCGGTTGCAGCACGCCTGCTTCGATGCGTGTGATATCCAGCAGATTGGCGATGAAGACGTCCAGCCGTTCCGCCTCGGACCGGATGGTACGAACCAGTGCCATCCTCGCTTCGTCGGGCAGCTTCAGCCATTGCCGATCCAACCCGCTGGCGGAACCGACAATGGATGCCAGTGGATTGCGCAGGTCGTGCGAGATCGAGGCGAGCAGGGCGGAGCGCAGCCGCTCGGTTTCGGCGTGGAGACGGGCATTTTCCAGCCGCTCGCGCAAAGCGAGGCGTTCGATTGCCAGCGCGGTCTGTTCCACCAGGGCACCGAGCAACGGGTCGACGTCGCGATCGGCCGGGCCGCGCGGCACCTGGATGCCAACAATGCCGAGCAATTCGCCGGATCTTTGCAGCGGATGGCATTGCCATGTGGCGTGGACGAATCGGTCACGGGCGGCACCCGAGGGGGCTGTGGCCCACCAGGTATCGATTGCCCGCAGGCACGCAGCATCCAGGCCCGTGTCTACCGGGTAGCGCGCCTCGACGGTCATCTCGCCGGCCTTCGGCAAGAGCAGTACCACGGGCCGGTGCAGCAGCGTCGACATCTGCTGTGTCGCGGTGACCAGGACTTGCTGCAATGTCACGCCGGCGGAAACCCGGCGGTTGAATGCGGCCAATTTCTCGGCGGTCAGCGCTCGCTGGTCCGCCGCGACCGCGTAGCGTCGGACGCGGGCTGCCAGGGTGCTGACAATCAGCGCGGTCATGGCAAAAAAGCCCAGGTTGACCAGGTCCTCGGTGGAGGAAATCGACAGCGAATAGATCGGCGGAATAAAGAAGAAGTCGTAGATCAGCACGCTGATCAGGCTGGCGAACAACGAGGGCCACAGGCCGTAGGTGACGGCGGTGATCAGGACGGCCACCAGGAAGACGCGGGAGAGACCGGATTGGTCCAGCAGAAGATTGATCGGCAGGGCTACCAAGAACGCGGCGAGGGCGATGCATAGCGTGCCCACCATCGGATGCGGACGGGCCCAGCGGCGTGGCCAGGCTATGCCGCGCAGCGTCACGCCAAGCCTCCGGGCGCGACGGGCGATGCATGCGGTGCTGCCGCGATGCCAGCGGCCTGGGGTCGGTTTGCTGTCCGCATAGCATAGATTAATAACGTCCGAGCGTGACATCCGATAGTTCTGCCTAATTGATGGTCACCCGCAGCCTCATGCAAAAGAAACTATCAGATTCTAGATATCGGTTCGATGCCTAAAGGCGGCAGGGCCATAGGAATTTTATATAACATGGCGAATTTCTTCAATGTTTTTGCGCTGGTGTGGCTCACCAGGCCACTGGCCGAGGCGGTCCCATACGTATCCCGTGTGTTTCATATAAAAACCATCACGCATTACGATGTGTTGTATATAAATAACATATATACGCACTCGTCCCCCTCGCGTTCCAGCTCAGCCTCGGGCCGGACGCAGCGTCACGCCCCCAGGCGCACGCGGGCAGCGAGCGCCGTCGCGTCCAACTGATACAGGGCGTCGAGCAACTCCAGTTGCAGGCTGCCGGGACCGCGGGCGCGCGCTGCCGCCAGTTCGCCCGCTACGGCAATGATGGCGAGGCCATACACGGTGGCAGCGAGACGGTCGGGCTCGACGGCGAGGCAGGCGCCGATGATGGCCGTCGCCGTGCAGCCCATGCCGGTGACGCGGGCCATGAGCGGGTCACCGTTATGGATGCTGATCAGCCGTGTGCCGTCGGTCACGTGGTCCACCGCACCGGTGACGGCGACCGCTGCTCCGGTCGCACGCGCCAGCCGTTGCGCGGCGGCCAGGGCGGCTTCCGAGGCGGCGCTGGAATCCACGCCGTGCGCCATCCCATCCGCGCGGCCCTCCAGGCTGATTATTTCGGAGGCGTTGCCGCGGATCGCGGTCGGCGCCTCGGGCAGCAGGTCGCGCGCGAGCCATGACCGGTAGCGCAGGACGCCGACGGCAACCGGATCGAGCACCCACGGCTTGCCGGATTGGCGCGCGGCGGCGACCGCCAGCCTGATGGCGGCGGCACGATCCGCCGACATCGTGCCGAGATTGACCACCAGGGCATCGCTTTTTGCGACGAACTCCGCCACCTCGTCGGTGCCCTCGACCATGGCCGGCGACGCACCCAGGGCGAGCAAGGCGTTCGCGGTCGTGTTGGTGACCACGAGGTTGGTGATGTTGTGCACCAGCGGGCGGCGCCGGCGGATTGCGGCCAGGCAACGACCGACCGCCGCGGCATCGATCATCATGTGGCGACCTCCATCGTAATACACCTCTCCCGCTTCGCGGGCGAGGTCGAGACGCGAAGCGGCGAGGGTGATGCGTGCGCCCCGCGGCACCCTCACCCTCGGTGCTCACGCACCTCGACCTCTCCCGCTTCGCGGGCGAGGTGTCGCCGCTGGCGAAGCGCGTGACCTTTCGCACCGCCCGGTTGCCGCATGGCGGCGAAAGTTCCGCGTGTCAGCCTGGATCCTCGGCGGTAAAGAACTTCTGGCCTGCCGCGAAATGGTTCGGCTGCATGAACACGCCCAGCAGCAGCGCGCCGTTCGGGGCCACCGCCTCGTGCGTGTTCCCGGCCGGGCGCCAGACGAAGTTGCCCGCGGTGCACTCGCCTTCGGCATCCGCCAGGCTGCCCTCCAGCACATAGGTCAGCTCGACGCCGGTATGCTCGTGCAGCGGCACCACCGCGCCCGGGGCAAGTTTGAACAGCAGCGTCGCCATGCCGGTCGCCGGATCGGAATATAGAATCTTGTGCTGGATGCCGGGGAACTTCGAGGTCTCCCATGGCGCATTCACCACGTCCACATAGGTCGATGGCGGCGAGGGTGCGTCCGCCAGCAGACGCTTCATGGCGATGGACGTCATTCCTTCCGGCATGATGGGCTCCCTTGCGCGGTGGCCTGGTGTCGCATCGCGCCCTCTCGGGCCGGCGCTGTCAAGCCGCCACGCCCGCTGTCCCGCCGGCACGCGGGCCATGCCGATTCGTTCGGCAAACCTTGATCTGGGTCAATGACTATCCGCAAAGGGAGCGCTACCAAGGCAACAAAGCGTCGGCGAGGAACGCAGCCATGGAAGACACCGCGCGAGAGGCCGGGATCGCTCAGGCGGTCGAGGCCTACCGGGAAGGTTTGCTCACCGCCAACAAGGCACAACTTGAAGCGTTGTGCATGGACCAGCTCACCTACGGCCACTCGTCCGGGTTGCTCCAGACGAAGGCGGAATTCATCGCCGACGCGACCAGCGGCAAGACCACCTGGACGTCGATCCGCTTCGAGGGTGCGACCAACCGCGTGGTCGGCGACACCGCGATCTCGCGCTGCATCTTCGTCGGCGAGAACGCGAGCGCGGGCAAGACCAACGCGTTGCGGTTCGCCATGGTGATGGTCTGGCACAAGCAGGACGGCGAGTGGAAGCTGCTGGTACGGCAAGGGTACAAGGTCTGAGCGCCGGCTTCCCGCCCCGCTTGACCCAGATCAATGCAATAGCCCACCGATCGGATCACACCGACACCATCCGGACGCAGGGCCTGCCCCCCGTCCGCCATTTCGTGCCGCCCTGACGCCAAGGAGGCCGTCGTGAACATCAAGCGTAGCATCGAAAAGATCCCCGGCGGCATGATGATCGTGCCGCTGTTCCTCGGGGCGTGCCTGAACACGTTCGCCCCCAACACCGGCAAGTTCTTCGGCTCATTCACCAACGGGATGATCACCGGCACCCTGCCGATCCTGGCCGTGTGGTTCTTCTGCATGGGCGCCAGCATCAGCCTGAAGGCGGCCCCGATCGTGCTGCGCAAGAGCGGCGTGCTGGTGTCGGTGAAGGTCTGCACCGCCGCTGTGGTCGCCATGCTCGCCGCCCACTTCATTCCCTCGGGTAGCATCGACAGCGGCTTCTTCGCCGGGCTTTCGGTGCTGGCCATCATGGCGTCGATGAACGACACCAACGGCGGCCTCTACATGGCGCTGATGCAGCAGTTTGGCAGCAAGGAGGAAGCCGGCGCCTTTTGCCTGATGTCGCTGGAATCCGGCCCGTTCATGACCATGGTCACGCTGGGCCTCACCGGGTTGGCGGCCTTCCCGTGGCAGAGCCTGGTCGGCGCCCTGCTGCCGTTCGTGATCGGCTTCGCGCTGGGCAACCTCGACAAGGACCTGCGCGCGTTCTTCAGCCAGGGCGTCAACGTGATGGTGCCGTTCTTCGCCTTCGCGCTGGGCAATGGCCTCAACTTCACGGTTATCCTGAACACCGGCGTGCTGGGCATCCTGCTGGGCCTGTCGGTCATCCTGATCACCGGCACCATGCTGGTGCTGGCCGACATCCTGCTTGGGAAGGGCAACGGCACAGCCGGCGTCGCGGCCGGTTCGACCGCCGGCGCCGCCGTCACCGTGCCGGCCGTGATTGCGTCGCTCGCGCCGCAATACGTCCCGGTCGCGCCATCGGCGACGGCCCTGATCGCCACCTCGGTTGTCGTCACCGCGTTGCTCACGCCGTTCCTGACCGCTTGGTGGGCATCGAGCTTCGGCATCAACTCCAAACGCTACCAACGCCGCGTTGCGGCGACCGCCGCCGCGGAACCAGTGCATGGAGGCGTCTGATGGACACCCGCCAGGCCATTCATCCCGCGCATGCCCGCACGCTCGATACGGAGGGCCTGCGCCGCGAGTTCCTCATCCCGGAGGTGTTCCGGCCGGGCGAGCTGACCATGACCTACAGCCAGATCGACCGGATCGTGGTAGGCGGCATCATGCCGCTCGCCTGCCCAATCGGGCTGCCTGAAGGGATCGGCAAGACCTACGGCGTGGACTACTTCCTGCAACGCCGGGAGATGGGGATCATCAATATCGGCGGTCCCGCGCGCATCGGCATCGACGGCGTGACGACCCCGCTCGGTTCGCAGGAAGCGCTGTATATCGGCATGGGCGCGCGCGATCTGGTGTTCAGCAGCACCGACCCGGCCCGTCCGGCGAAGCTGTACTACAACTCGGCGCCGGCCCATCGTGGGCTGCCCATCCGCCGGCTGACGCTCGCGGATTCCCAGTCGGTCAAGCTCGGCGACGTGAGCACGGGCAACGTCCGCACCATCCACAAGTTCCTCATTCCCGAGGTGGTGGAGACCTGCCAGCTCTGCATGGGCATGACGCAGCTTGAGGAAGGCAGCCTGTGGAACACCATGCCGTGCCACACGCATGCGCGCCGTATGGAGGTGTATCTCTATTTCAACCTCGATCCCGCCGCGACGGTGATCCACCTGATGGGCGAGCCGCAGGAGACCCGGCACATCATCGTGCATAACGAGCAAGCGGTGATTTCGCCGAGCTGGTCGATCCATTCCGGGGTCGGCACGCGGGCCTACACGTTCATCTGGGGCATGGTCGGCGAGAACCAGACGTTCGACGACATGGACGAAGTCGCGATCGCCGATCTGCGCTGAACGGCAGGGAGCAAGGACATGTTCGACCTGAGCGGCAGGGTTGCCATCGTGACCGGCTGCGACACCGGACTCGGCCAGGGCATGGCGCTGGCCCTGGCGCAGGCCGGGTGCGACATCGTCGGCGTCAACATCGTGCCGCCCAGCGAGACGGCGGCGGAACTGCATCGCATGGGGCGGCGGTTCCACGACATCGCCGCCGATCTGGGCACGGCCGCCGCCGAAGACGTGGTGGCGCAGGCGACCGCGGCGTTCGGGCGCATCGACATCCTGGTGAACAACGCCGGCATCATCCGCCGCGCCGATGCGCTGGAGTTCACCGAGAAGGACTGGGACGACGTGATCGCGGTGAACCTGAAGGCGGTGTTCTTCCTGGCGCAGGCGGCGGCGCGGCAGTTCATCCGGCAGAAGACGGCGGGGCGCATCGTCAACGTCGCCTCGCTGCTGTCGTTCCAGGGGGGCATCCGCGTGCCCTCCTACACCGCGTCCAAGAGCGGCGTGGCCGGGCTGACGCGATTGCTCGCCAACGAGTGGGCGAAATACGGCATCACGGTGAATGCGATCGCGCCGGGCTACATGGCGACCAACAATACCGCCCCGCTGCGCGCCGACCCGGCCCGCAGTGCCGAGATTCTCGCTCGCATTCCGCTGGGCCGCTGGGGTCTGCCGGCGGATCTTGCGGGGCCGGTGGTGTTCCTGGCGTCGGACGCCTCGGCTTACGTGACAGGGCACGTGCTGGCGGTGGACGGCGGCTGGCTCGCGCGCTGAGGCGGTGGCTTGCTGGCATGGTGAGAGAGTGCCGGACAGGGCGGCGCGCAGGTGGCCGGATCGGGCGCTGAGCGGGCGAGCGGGTCGCCCGGGCGGCGTGCCGGCTGCATCGCGCTTCCAGTCCGGGTGACAGCGCTCCCATGCTCGGCAGAACGCGTCGGGGGTCCGTTTGGATGGGCGCAAAGGGTCGGATGCGGCGGTTCATGCCAGTGGACACTGCTGCCGCCGCTTTGGGTGGGGAGTAGACCTTCACGCCTTCGCGGCACAAAATTTCCCCGGTGATTGCTGGTGCACAATTCAAGAATTCTGCAGCAGATCGAGGCCGTTGAAAAGACAGCACTTTTCCGGCGCGAAAATCAGGTGCACGCTATCTGATAAGAACCCTCAGTTAGAACCGAACAGGAGTGGATATGGCAAAGAGGTTTTGGCGTATCAGAGGCCACCGGGGAACTGATACATTCTTCGATGACACCGTGCCTATCGGCTCATTGATGGATAGCCAAGTCAAGGAATTGATCAAGTGCCTTGCCGCAAAGGAAGGGCTGACTCTCGGTGAAATAATGGGAGCTTACGTTAAGCGGAATACCAAACGTGCTAATGATCTGCTACACATCGAGAAGAATGGCCCGTATCCCGAATATTCGTGCGGTAACAATCCTTTTTTCACGGCGATTGTCGTTGACGAGGAAGGCGAGCGGGTAAAATACCCCGTAGTCCATTCCAGCAAAGGGTAAGTTTCTGGACGCAGAAAATGCTACCTGAAAACAAGGGCTTGCAAATCCCGAAAGTCAGTCCGGGTGATTAAATCGCGAAATCCCGCCAGATAAATACTAGGCCCTGTGGACAAACCTAGCCCAAATACGGATGCATCCGAGCAAGACGAATCCGATGAAGCTGGTGGCGAGTTTGTCGTATCGAGTGGCGATGCGCCGCTGCTCTTTGAGATGGCCAATGAAGCATTCAATCCGTGACCGTAGCGCATAGAGCGCTTTGTCAACTGAGTACTGAACCTTGCGGTTGCTCTTGGTCGGGATCTCGGGTGTTGCGCCGGTATCCCGCAAGTCATGGCGGATGGCATCGCTGTCGTAGCCCTTGTCCGCCAACATGGCGCCGGGGTCGCTGTCCCTTTGCTGCATCAACCCGTCGTAAGCCGTCACGTCATGGGCCTCACCTTCACTGAGCACGACCCCGATGGGGAGACCTACGGCGTTGCAACGCAAATGGATCTTGGTGCTGAACCCACCGCGCGAACGACCGAGCGCCTGATTCTGCTCCTTGGTCTTTTCGCCCGCGGCGCAGCGATGCGCCCGGACGATGGTGCTGTCGATCATCTGCAACATGTCCAATGCGCCACCGCTGTCAGCCAGCGCCTGGAGCAAGAGGTCCCACACGCCAGACTCGCACCAGCGACGGAATTGCTTCCACACGGAGTTCCATTTGCCGAACGCGGCCGGCAAGTCGCGCCACGGCGCTCCGGTCCGGCAGATCCAAAGTATGCCATCCAGCCTGTGCCGATGGTTCTTCGGTGGACGCCCACCACGCAAGGAGGGGGTGGTCAGGAAGGGGGCGAAGGTCGCCCACTCTTCGTCGGTCATCAGTCCGCGGATCACGGTCGGCCTCGAGTTTACCAAGAGGCCGATCAAGATTGACCACGAGTCGGTCAATTGAATCCCCTGGCTTGAAAAAGCAACGACAGGAATCCCGTGTTGGGGGTTCCGATTCTTTTCGGAATCCGCCGCGGCACCCTTTGATTCTTTGCTTTCCGGCCAGGTCAGCCGGTCAGTTCGTCACCCCTGTGGCCACGCAAGCGTCGCACCGCCCAAGCCGTTCCGGCCGCGCGGGCGCCAGGATCGGTTTGTCCACAGGGCCTAGCACTCGGCGTGCCTCCAATAATATTGCCAGCCGGATTTGTCTCGAACCATGCTCGTAAGATACCATAGACGTAGAAGTCTGTCATGTAATTGCCAGTGCTATCATAGTTTCAGTAAGTCACGAGACTTGAACCATCAAGGTTGTCCACGGTATCGGTTGTCAATTGGCCGTTGGAGTTATACTGTTTGATGGTTGTACTCCAATTGGTGTTATCGTTCACGTCCCAATACTGCACCGTGTGTGTGCCATCATCGTAGTTGGTGGTTTGTTCTTCTGCTTGGTTGTTCGCAGCATGAACAAACTGCTCCTCCGACCAGTTCACCTGGGTTCCGGTATTCTGCAACTGATCGACCCAGCTTCCGTCCGGATTGTCGGTAACTGTCTCGGTAATGCCGGACACACCCGTGCCCGTCCCGTCGGTGCCGTTGACGGAGATCATATCGAGAGCGCCGTTCCCGTACCCAATATCGGACGTTGATAGCGAAGCGACATCCGACGTGCCGTTGAGCAAGACCGTGTCGACGGTACCATTCAGGAACGCTGCATCCGAGGTGGTGTCCAGCATCGCGGTGTCGGCTGTGCCATAGGCATAGATGCTTCCCAGCGTGCCGTTGTCGTACCCAATGTCTGAGCTGCCGTTCAGAATGATCGCGTCGTTACTCCCGGTCGCATTGATCGCCTCGGCAGTCCCGTCGGCATAGCCGTTGTCCAACGTACCATTCAGGAACGCTGCGTCCGAGGTGGTGTCTAGCACCCCGGTGTCGGCTGTGCCATACGCATAGATGCTTCCCAGCGTGCCGTTGTCGTATCCGATGTCCGCGCTGCCGTTCAGAACGATGGCGTCGTTGCTCCCGGTTGCATTGATCGCTTCGGCATTCCCGTTGGCATAGCCGGTGTCCAACGTACCATTCAGGAACGCCGCGGCAGAGGTTGTGTACAGCGCCGCGGTGTCGGCCGAGCCATACGCGTAGATAGCTCCCAGCGTGCCGCTGTCGTACCCGATGTCCGAGCTGCCGTTCAGGACGATGGAATCATTGTTCCCCGTCCCGTTGACCGCATCGCTCGTTCCATCCGCATAGGCAGTGTCCGACGAACCGTTCAGGAACGCCGTGTCAGAGGTCGAGTTTAGCGCGACGGTATCGCTCGTGCCGTCCGCGTAGATCGTGTCGAGAGTGCCATCGGCAAAGGCGGTGCCGGAACCCAACAGCGACACGACATCCAGACTGCCGGAAAGCGTGACGGCGTCGTTCGTGCCGGCCACGCTGAAGATTGCAGCGGTCAGGCCGGTGATGTTCGCACTTGTGGCGTTGACGATGTCGCTGGTGCCGCCAACCACGATCTGGTTCGACCCGCTGCCGCCAAAGACCGTGCCGCCGCTGCCAAGGTCGATCAGCAGGTTCTGGCCGCTGCCGCCGGTGAGGGTCGCACCAGCGTTGCCGATTAGGATCGCATTTGCACTTCCAGCGGAGACAACGCCACCATTTGCATCGACGTATACGATCGGGGCAGTAGCCTCGGCTAGGGAGTAGCTTGCAGCCTGCATTCCGCCGACTCCGACAGAGACGTCCGTCACACCCGGCGTGTTCGTCGGATTTGAGACGCTTACATTGTAGTTGGATTGGCCCGTGCTAGAGTAATTGGCGTAGGTGCCGTCCGTCGCCGTGTTAGTCTGGAGCTCAGCTACCTGATATGATCCATCCTGGTTCTGACTTAGACTGAAGATACCTGCAAGCGAGGACCCAAATTTCAATTGCCATGCATTATACAGATTCAAAACGGTTCCCGCTCCGCCTATGTCGAGCCCAACATCTATATGACCAGCCCCGATGTTCGCCGCTCCAGCGAGAAACAGGTCCGAAATGGCCGTGTTTACGTCCAGTCCTGACATGTTTTCAAACGAGGCGGGCGTTACAGACGTCAACTCGGCGGGTGTCGCCAGACCTCGGGTGAAATCCCCGCCTAGCGCGCTGAAGGCGGTCCCACCCCATGCGGTTATTGGGATATTAAAGGCCGGACTCTCGAAGACAGTCTGATGGTCAGTCGCCACGTCCGCAAGAGTTGGTACCTGGAAGCCATTTCCTTGGATGCGTATGAAGTCGGCGTTGGCGAGACTCAGAGCGAGATTCGCCTGAAATTGCGGTGTGTACGTGCCTTGGCCAACAGCATTCGCCACCTCTTGGTTGGCAACAGCCCCGGAGCCCGTGTTATTGATCACCTGCTGGGCCAGTTGGGCATAACCTCTGACTGACGTCTGGGCTGCATAGTAGTCATTCAGCGCTGACATAACATCATTCGGATTAGTTGCCGTCTTCGCTTGATCGATCGCGTTGCTCATGGCGGTGATCTGGTCGCTGGTGTAGGTAGTCATTTGCAGGTTTCCTCTTCACGGGGTTGTTTTGTTTCCAGCGCCGGAGTTAGGAAAGACGACAGGAGCCGTCGCAGGCGGGCATCGATCCGGATGCTGTTGTTTATGTCACGATCGACAAACGACCGGCCGTACCAGTACTCGAGTCGTACGTTGCCCCAGATCTTTTCCCAGACTTTACAAATTCCGGGCGGCACATTCCGGGAATGCGTGTCGCAGTTTACGAGAAAGAGAGGGTGCGAATTACTGAGCGCGAAAAGGTCACTATCGACCAGAATATCTTTGTATGATAGGAAGTTTGTTCCTGGGACTGGCGTCGGACCGGTGTCGATCTCTCTTTTGTCGGGATGCCGCTCCTTTACAAATTGCGAATTCGTGATGTGGGTGTCCAGTAGCTGTTGTCCCTCAAGCGCATGACCCTCCCAAGCAACGAGACGGGCCACGACGATTCTGCCTATGTCATTCCTGTGGAATTCTGCCGAATTCTCTGCGGTCTCCGGATCCAGGCAGGGCAGCAGCGCGCGAATCTGGAGGTTTCCGGCATAGCCCATGAATGAACTCTCATAACTCTTCGGTACATACAACGTGTGGCCGGCAATCTGCGTCGTAGTGAACGCATCTGCCCGAGCCGTTGGTGCTGCCGCTACGGCAGTGAGAATCCAGAAAAGCACCGATGCGGTGCCCAACGTAACACATTCGATCCAAAGAAAGCTCCGGCGGGCACCGCAGAGGTTCGGTTGCGAGTTCGGCATGCTCATCTTTCCCTCACCCCCTCATGTGCGTACCGCCGCAACGGCGACAGCAGGTACGACATCACGCTCCTCCTCCCAGTCTTGATCTCTGCCGTCACCGCCATGCCCGGCGTGACTGCCTGCTCCTCCCCATCCACCAGCATCCGCGCGCTATTCAACGCCACATGCGCGACATACCCTTCCCCAGTCGGATGCGTATCATCCGACGCCTGATCGCTCGCCTTATCCCTCGAATCCCGCTGCCCAGAAGGCG
This sequence comes from Acetobacteraceae bacterium, assembly GCA_049522565.1. GTDB lineage: Bacteria > Pseudomonadota > Alphaproteobacteria > Acetobacterales > Acetobacteraceae > JASHVB01. The sequence goes on along the minus strand of JBEKNT010000004.1, from coordinate 27,845 downwards.
CCTGCACAGCCATCCGGTCCCGGCTCACATCCACCACATGCCCGTGCAGCAACCCGTAGCGGGTGAACTCGAAAGTCTGCACCTTCACCGCAACGTCCTGCCCCGCATGCACGAACCCGATGTCGCGGTTCTCCACTGTCGCCTCGACCAGCACCGGCGCGTCGTCAGGCACAACGGTCAGCAGCGCCTGCGCCGGCGTCACCACCCCACCGACGGTATGCACGGCAAGAGATTGCACCGTCCCGCCGATCGGCGCGGTCAGCACCGTCTGCTCCGCCTTGTGCGCCGCCTGCACAAACTGTTGGTGCAACGAACCCGCCTTCGCCTCCGCCTCGGCCAGGTCCTTCAGCACATCATGCGCATACCCCGCCGCCGTTTGCTCGCGCTGCCGCACCAGCGCGCCGAGCGCCGCGGCGATCTCCGGCCCGCGCCGCTGCTGCACCGCCAGCGCCGAGCGTCCCTCGACCAGCGCCTGCTGTGCATCCAGGTATGCTAGCCGGTTGCCGAACTCGATGGTCAGCAATTGCCGCCGCAGCTCGGCCTTCTGCTCCAACCACGGCAGCGACGCCGACAGCTTGTCCAGCGTCGCGGCGTTCTCCTCTTGCTCCGCCTGCTTGCCGGCGATCTGCTGCTCCAGCCCGGCCAGCTTCGCCATTTGTTCGGCCCGCCGCGCGACGATGCCGGCACGCGTGCGGTCCACCTCGAACGACGGGGCGTCGGCGGGCGGCGCGAACGACCCAAGACCCTCGCCGGTTGCCAAGTCGCGCTGCAACACGCGCAGGCCGGCCGCGTCCAGTTCCGCCTGGCGTTGTTCCTGCGCGAGGCGGTCGCGTTCGGCGGCGGCGATCGTCACATCGAGTTCGAACAGCACCTGGCCGGCGCGCACGTGGTCGCCGTCCTCCACCAGGATTGCGCGCACCACGCCGGCTTCCAGCGGCTGCACGAGCTTCGACTTGCCGGCCGGGATGACCGTGCCCGGCGCGGTGGCGACGATGTCCACCTGGCCGACGATCGACCAGCCGAGCGCGAGGAGCAGGAACAGGGAGATGGTCGCGGCGACCGCGCGGCCGGCGGGGGAGGCTGGTGTGTCCAGGATTTCCAGCGCGGCGGGGAGGAATTCGGTGTGTGCTCGCGGCACCCTCACCCTGTCCCTCTCCCGCTTCGCGGGAGAGGGGACGCTGGTCGATCCGTCCGCCCCCACTACGTCACTCATGCCGCACCCGCCTGCATGTTATAGAGTGCGGCATAGCGGCCGTCGGCGTGCAGCAGCTCGTCGTGGCTGCCCTGCTCGACAATCCTGCCGCGTTCCAGCGTCACGATGCGGGTGGCGTGGCGGACCGCGGTCAGCCGGTGCGCGATGATGAACACCGTGCGTCCATGCACGATCTGCCGCAGGTTCTGCTGCACGATGCGCTCGCTTTCGTAGTCCAGTGCGCTGGTCGCCTCGTCGAAGATCAGAATGCGAGGGCGGGTGGCCAGCGCCCGGGCGATGGCGATGCGCTGGCGCTGCCCGCCGGACAACGACGCCCCGCGCTCGCCCACCATCGTGTCGTAGCCCTCCGGCAATTCCAGGATGAAGTCGTGCGCCCCGGCGAGCTGCGCCGCCGCGGTCACCGCCTCAATCGGCATACCGGGATCGGCCAGCGCGATGTTTTCGCGGATCGACGCGTTCAGCAGCACGTTCTCTTGCAGCACCACGCCGATCTGCCGGCGCAGCCAGGCGGGGTCGATCGCCGCGGTGTCCACGCCATCCACCAGCACGCGCCCGGCTTCGGGCACGTAGAGCCGCTGCAGCAGCTTGGCGAGCGTCGATTTGCCCGAGCCGGACGGCCCGACGATCCCGACCACCTCGCCCGGGCGCACGTCCAGACAGATGTCCTCCAGCACCACCGGCCCGTCGAGCCGATGGCGGAAGCGCACATGCTCGAACCGCACGGCGCCCTGGATCGCCGGCAGCGCGGTGCGGCTGGTGCCGCCGGCTTCCGGCGGGGTGTTCAGGATGTCGCCCAGCCGTTGGATCGACAGCCGGGCCTGGTGGAAATCCTGCCAGACCTGGGCCAGCCGCAGCACCGGCTGGCTCACCCGCTGCGCCAGCATGTTGAACGCCACCAGCTCGCCAACGGTCAGCGCGTTGTCGAACACCGCCTTGGCGCCGAAAAACAGGATGGCGGCGGTGGCGAGCTTGCTGATGAGCTGGATCGCCTGGATGGCGACGTTGCCAAGCTGCGTCACCTGCATGGAAGCGCCGACATAACCCGCCAACTGCTCTTCCCAGCGGCGCTGCATCTGCGGCTCGACCGCCATCGCCTTCAGCGTCTCGACGCCGCCGACGGCTTCGACCAGGAAGGCATGGTTGTCCGCGCCACGACGGAACTTCTCGTCCAGCCGGCGGCGGAACAGCGGCGTGACGCCAAGGCTGAGTCCGGCATACAGCGGCAGCGAGGTCAGCACGATCAGCGTCAGGCGCAGCGAATAGACCGCCATGACGGCCAGGAAGACACTGGTAAACAGCAGGTCGATGACCAGGGTCAGTGCCGAGCTGGTCAGGAAGTTGCGGATGGTCTCCAGTTCGCGCACCCGGGCGACCGAATCGCCGACCCGGCGCGCCTGAAAATAGGGCAGCGGCAGCGTGAGCAGGTGGCGGAACAGCCGCGCACCGAGTTCGACATCGATACGGTTGGTGGTGTGGGCGAAAATGTAGGTGCGCAACGTGCCCAGCACGGCCTCGAACAGCGCGATGCAGGCGAGTCCGACGACCAGGATGTCGAGCGTTTCCATCCCCCGGTGCACCAGCACCTTGTCGATCACCACCTGGAAGAACAGCGGCGAGAGCAGGGCGAAGATTTGCAGGAACAGCGAGGCGACCAGCACCTCGCCGAGGATGCCGCGATATTTGTGGATCGCGCCGAGGAACCAGGTGATGTCGAACCGCCGGCCGAGCTCGCCAAGCGCGGCGCGGCGCGTGGCGAGGATGAGCTGGCCGGTCCAATGCGCGGCGAAATCTGCGGTTGGCAGGATGCGCGGTTGCTGTGTGGCAGGGTCGAGGATCAGCACCCGGTCCGCCGCGGCCTTCGCGAGCAAGACGCAGGAGCCGTCGTCGCGCAGTGCGATGGCGGGGAGCGGGGCCGAGACAAGCCGTTGCACACCCATGCTGACGACACGGGACCGGAGGCCGGCGCGGCGCAGGTGACGCACCAGGTCGTCAGGCGATGGCGCCACGCTGCCGAGGGCCTGCGCCACCTGCGCCGGCTCGGTGGCCAGCCGGTGGAAGCGCAGCAGGGCAACCAGTGCGCCGACGTAATCTGGCGTGGTGGCCGCCGGCCGCGTGCCGGTGGTCGATCGATCACGATCGGCTCGTGCCGACAATATAGCCTCCCGCTCCCCGTGATTACCCCTTAATCGGGAATTTATCCCGATTCCGCGGGGGGGGTTAATTCATCGTTAATCCGTAACGCTCCTGCTCCGCAACGGGAGTGCCCGTCCGCCGCCAGCCCCTCCATTGACACCTCCGCAACCGCAAGGTTACGCCCCCCGCCCAGCGTCCAGGGGAATCTCTGCAATGCCGGTCCACGCGTTCATCTTCCCCGGCCAGGGAAGCCAGTCGGTCGGCATGGGCCGCGACCTCGCCGCGGCCTTCCCGGCCGCCCGCGAGCTGTTCCAGGAGGTGGATGAAACCCTCCGCCAGAAGCTGTCGCAACTCATGTTCGAGGGGCCCGCCGACCAGCTCACCCTGACCGAGAACACCCAGCCCGCCCTGATGGCGCACTCGCTCGCCGTGCTGCGCGTGCTGGAGAAAGAAGGCGGCATCGTGCTGAAGCAGAAATCCGCGGTGGTCGCCGGCCACTCGCTCGGCGAATACACCGCGCTGGCCGCCGCCGGCGCCTTCACCCTCGGCGACACCGCGCGCTTGCTCAAGCTGCGCGGCCAGGCCATGCAGAAAGCCGTCCCGCCCGGCGAAGGCGCCATGGCCGCCCTGCTCGGCGCCGAGCTGGCCCTGGCGCAGCAACTCTGCGACGCCGCCGCCCCCGTCCCCGACAGCGAGACCAACGAAAAGCAGGTCATCCAGCCGGCCAACGACAACGGCGCCGGCCAGGTCGTCGTCTCCGGCCATCGCGAGGCAGTCGAGCGCGCGGTGGAACTCGCCCCCGGCCTGGGCATACGACGTGCCATGCTGCTGCCGGTCTCCGCTCCGTTCCATTGCGCGCTGATGGCGCCCGCCGCGGACGTGATGGCGCAGGCGCTGGAGACCACGCCGCCGCGCGCCCCGATCGTTCCGCTGATCGCCAACGTCTCGGCCGCGAAGGAGACCGATCCGACGCGAATCCGCGAACTGCTGGTGCAGCAGGTCACCGCCACGGTGCGCTGGCGCGAATGTGTGCAGACGATGGTGGCACTCGGGGTGAACAGCTTCGTCGAACTGGGCAGCGGCAAAGTGTTGTCCGGCCTGATCCGCCGCATCGCGCCGGACGCCGCCACCGCATCGGCCGGCACCCCGGCCGAGATCGAGGTCCTGCTCAAATTGCTCTGACGGGAGAAGAAATGTTCCGGCTGGACGGCAAGGCGGCGCTGGTCACCGGCGCCTCGGGCGGCATCGGCGCCGCCGTGGCCCGGTCGCTGCACGCGCAGGGCGCGACGCTGGTGCTGTCCGGCACGCGGCGCGAGGCACTGGACGCGCTGGCGGCGGAACTCGGCGAACGCGCCTTCGTCTGCCCCGCCGACCTGCGCGACCCGGCGGCGCCGGACGCGCTGGTGGCCGCGGCGGAAGCGGCGGCGGGGCCGCTGGCGATCCTGGTGAACAACGCCGGGTTCACCCGCGACATGCTGGCGCTGCGGATGCGGGACGAGGACTGGCAGGCGGTGCTGGACGTGGACCTGACCGCGCCGTTCCGCCTGATCCGCGCCGCGCTACGCGGCATGCTGCGCCGCCGCGCCGGGCGCGTCATCAACATTTCCAGCATCGTCGGCGCCACCGGCAATCCGGGCCAGGCCAACTATGCCGCCGCCAAGGCCGGGCTGGTCGGCATGACCAAGGCACTGGCGCAGGAGGTCGCCTCCCGCGGCATCACGGTGAACGCCGTCGCCCCCGGCTTCGTCGCCACCCCGATGACCGATGCGCTGTCCGAGGCGCAGCGGACGAAACTGGCGGAGGCGATCCCGCTGGGCCGCCTGGGCCAGCCGGCCGACATCGCCGCCGCCGTGGTCTATCTGGCCTCCGACGAAGCGGGGTGGGTCACCGGCGCGACACTCCACGTGAATGGTGGAATGGCGATGTTGTAAGGCGGTGCGACCGCCGGCCTTTCTAGGCCAGGGAAACCATGCTAAGCGCCCCGCAACGTCGTTCGGAGCGGGTGCGGCGGCACCGATCGGGTCCTGCCCGGCGGTCAGGTCATATCCGGACGGAACAATCAACGCGGGACCCCCCCAGCCAGGAGTTGCGGAGCCGATGAGCGAAATCGCCGACAAGGTTAAGAAGATCGTGGTGGAGCATCTTGGGGTCGAGGAGTCGAAGGTGACGGCCGAAGCCTCCTTCATCGACGACCTCGGCGCCGACAGCCTGGATACGGTCGAGCTGGTGATGGCCTTCGAAGAGGCGTTCGGGGTGGAGATCCCCGAGGACGCCGCGGAGAAGATCAGCACCGTGAAGGATGCGATCGACTACATCGAGAAGCAGAAGGCCGTCTGAGCCGGCGCCCGCGAGAGGGATAGCAGCCAATGCGGCGTGTCGTGGTGACAGGCATGGGCATCGCCTGTCCCCTGGGGGTCGGGGTCGAGCATGTGTGGCGACGCCTGATCAATGCGGAGTCGGGCATTTCCGCCATCCAGGCCTTCGATACCAAGGACGTGCCCTGCAAGGTCGCCGGCCAGGTGCCGCCGGGCAGCCGGGCGACCGGCGGGCTCGACATCGGCGAATTCGTGCCGGTCAAGGACCAGAAAAAGATGGATCGCTTCATCCATCTGGCGATGGCCGCCGGCACCGAGGCGGTGGAGGATTCCGGCTGGGTCCCCGAGTCGGAGGAAGATCGCGACGCCACCGGCGTGATGGTTGGCTCCGGCATCGGTGGGTTGCAGACGATCTATGAAGGCTCGGTGCTGGTCAGCCAGGGCAAGGCGCGCCGGCTGTCGCCGTTCTTCATCCCCTCGGCGCTGATCAACCTGGGCTCCGGCCATTTATCGATCAAATACGGCTTCAAGGGGCCGAATCATTCTGTGGTGACGGCCTGCGCCACCGGCGTGCACGCCATCGGCGACGCGGCGCGGCTGATCATGTGGGGCGATGCGGACGTGATGGTGGCCGGCGGCGCCGAGGCGACCGTGTGCGAAATCGGCATCGCCGGGTTCTGCGCCTCGCGCGCGCTGTCCACCGGGTTCAACGACCGCCCGCGTGAGGCATCGCGGCCGTGGGACAAGGATCGCGACGGCTTCGTGATGGGCGAGGGCGCCGGCGTGCTGGTGCTCGAGGAGTTGGAACACGCGCGCAAGCGCGGCGCGAAGATCTACGCCGAGGTGGCCGGCTACGGCATGTCCGGCGACGCCTACCACATCACCGCGCCGGCCGAGGGCCATGACGGCGCGTTCCGCTCGATGAAGGCGGCGATGAAGAACGGCGGTATCGCACCGGCCGAAATCCAGTACGTCAACGCGCACGGCACCTCCACGCCGCTCGGCGACGATCTGGAGCTTGAGGCGGTGGAGCGGCTGTTCGGCGATGCCGCCAAGGGTCTGGCGATGTCGTCCACCAAGTCGGCCACCGGGCATCTGCTGGGCGCGGCCGGGGCGGTGGAGGCGATCTTTTCCATCCTGGCGATTCGCGACGGCGTGGCGCCGCCGACCCTGAACCTGGAAGCCCCGAGCCGCGACAGCGTGATCGATCGTGTGGCCAAGACGGCACAGGAACGAAAAATCAGCTTGGCGCTGTCCAACAGTTTCGGCTTCGGGGGCACCAACGCCTCGGTCATCTTCCGCGCTGCCTGAGACGCCCGCGTTGCTTGTCACGCCAGCGCCTGAGGTGTCGCGACCGTCGCGCCGCCGTCGCATCGCGCTGATCTTGGTTGGGTTGGCGCTGCTGGCGGGCGGCGGGATCGCGGCCGGTTACGTCGGGCTGCGGCAGCGGCTGGCGCAGGCGGGCCCGCTGGACCATCCGTTGGCCGTGGTGGTGCCGCATGGCGATACCGCCGTCGTGGGCCAGGCGTTGCGCGCCGCCGGTGCGATCGACAGCGACCGGTTGTTCCGCCTCGCGGCATGGCTGACGCGCCGGGATGGAAAGCTGCACGCCGCGGAACTGGCGTTTCCCGCGCATGCTTCGCTGCGCGAGGTGCTGGCGGTGCTGCGCACGGCCAAGCCGGTCGAGCATCGGCTGACCATCCCGGAGGGGCTGACGGCGGTGCAGATCGCCGCGCTGGTGCAGCACGCCGAAGCGGCGACCGGCGCCGTGGCGCCGCCGCCGGAGGGCAGCGTGCTGCCGCAGACCTATAGCTACGAGTATGGCACGCCGCGCGGGGTGCTGCTGGCGCGCGGTGAAGCGGCGATGGACCAGGCGCTTGCCGCCGCCTGGGCGGGCCGGGCTGCGGACCTGCCGCTGGCGAACATGCAGGACGCACTGATCCTTGCCAGCATCGTCGAGCGCGAGACCGCCCTGCCGGAGGAACGGCCGCATGTGGCGGCGGTGTACCTCAACCGGCTGCATCTCGGCATGCGGCTGGATGCCGATCCGACCGTGGCCTACGCGGCGAGCGGCGGCGCGGGGGTGCTGGACCACAAGCTGACCCGGGGGGACCTGGAGCAGGACGATCCGTTCAATACGTATCGCCGCACCGGGCTGCCGCCGACGCCGATCGATTCGCCGGGGATGGCGAGCATCCGGGCGGTGCTGCACCCGGCGGAGAGCGATGACCTGTATTTCGTGGCCGACGGCACCGGGGGGCACATCTTCGCCCGTACCCTGGAGGCGCAGAACCGCAACGTGGCGCGCTCGCGCGGGCGCTAACCTCTCCGGCGGAGCGGGAGAGGTTATTTGCGCCGCAGATGTTCTAGCAACAGAACGGCGCCCGGCATTTCGTGCTGCTTTTCGCGCAGCATGACCTCGCCGCCGACCGCGTACACCGCCGCCGCGGCCAGGATGTCGCGCAGCCGGTCGGGGGCGCCCAGGTCGAACGGCAGCACGCAGCCACCGGTGCGGCGCGCCAGGTCGAGGAACACCTCCGCATCGCGCCGTGCCGCCCAGTCCGACGTGTCGTGCAGCACGATCAGTTTTACCCCCCGCGCGCCGAGTTCGTCGGCCAGCCGCTGGCCGCGCGGCAGCGATTCCTCGAACACGTCGCCGATATAGGTGACCACGCGCACGCCGGGCTCGCGCAGGCTGCGCGCCAGGATCGCCAGCAACCGCGTCTGGCCCGCCATGCAGCGTATGCCGGCGGCACGGTCGCGCAGCGCATTGGCGTCGGCGGTGAACGCAGTGAAGGTGTGCAGCAGCCCGCCGCCATGCACCGCGAGCGCGACATCCAGTTCGCCCGGCAGTGCGCGCACCAGCGCGTCGGTGACGGTGCGCGCCATCTGCCAGGCGGGCTCGCGCGAGGCCGTGGCGTCGAAGCCGAACACCAGGCGCGGGCGGTGGGACGTGTCGGCGGTGGCGAGCGCACGGGAGTTGCCAGGCGACAACAAGGCGACGGCCCAGGCCTTTACCCGATCTACCAGCGTGGGCGGTGGCGGCCCGGGTTCGGGCTCGGGTTCAGGCTGGGTCGTAACGAGAACGAAGTTGGGCTTGTCGCTCATGCGGGCCTCCGACGCCGGCGGCGGATCGTAGCAGCGTCAGGTCAATTCACCACAAAGACACAAAGGCACGAAGCTTCGCGTCGTTGCCAACAGGCAGTGCGGGCTGGCGTCGCCATTCCCAACGTGATGGCGGGAAAGCAAGCGACTCGCCAGGCGAAAGATTGCTGTGCCCCGGCGCCTCGCGGCCAAAAGTATCTTCGTGCCTTTGTGTCTTTGTGGTGAATCTACTTTCTTTGCTGTCGCGCAGCTCAGACCCCGCAAGTCCGGCGCCGGCTCCTACTCCGCCGCCGCCTGCGGAATCGGCACGGTGTTCGGACCGAACCGGTCCAGGAACGGTTTCGTGTCGATCTCATCCAGCTCGATCTCGCGCGAGAGCACCTTGCGCTTCCACTCCTGGTGCGCCGGCTCGTTGCCGTGGAACTCCGGCATCACCTCCTTGGCGAACAGCTCCAGGCTTTCGCAGATATGCTCATGTGCATTCTTGCCGGCCTGGTTGAGCAAGATGACCTGATCGATGTTGGAGGTTTCGAAGCGGCGCAGCTTGCGGCGCAGCGTCTCCGGCGAGCCGATCAGGCCGCCGGAGATCGCCCGGGCGGCGGCCTCGGGATTCTCGCGTTTCCACTTGTTGTATTCGTCCCACATGTTGACGGTATAGGGATCGGGCCGCTTGCGCCCGGCGCTGGCACCATAGAAGCGCAACGCGAACTGGAAGAAGGTGGCGCCGTCAGCGCGGCGGCGGGCTTCCTCGTCGGTCTCGGCGCACATGAAGTAGCTGACCAGCGCGATGTTCGGATTGGTCTGGTAGTCGGTCAGCTTGTCCTGCCGGCGCACGAAGCTGTTGTAGTAGGCGTGCACCCAGGCATGCGCCGCGTCGGCCGACAGGAACTGGAAGCCGAGCGCGCCCATGCCGCGCCGCCCCGCCATCTCGATCGTTTCGAGTTGCGAGCACGCCACCCACAGCGGCGGATGCGGCTTCTGCACCGGCTTGGGCAGCACGTTGCGCATCGGCATCTTGTGCCACTTGGTGTCGAGTTCGGTGCCCTGGTCGCGGAACATCGGAATGATGCAGCGGATCGCGTCTTCCCAGATCTCGCGCTTGGTTTCCATCTCGCGGCCGAAGCCGCCAAGCTCGGTGATCGAGGCGGATTCGCCGGTGCCGAACTCGACCCGGCCATTCGACACCAGGTCGAGGCAGGCGATGCGTTCGGCCACGCGCTGCGGCGGGTTGGTGGTGAGCTGCACGATGCCGTGGCCAAGGCGGATGTTCCTGGTCCGCTGGCTGGCCGCGCCGAGGAACACCTCCGGCGACGGCGAATGGGAATATTCCTCGAGGAAATGGTGCTCGACTTCCCAGGCGTAGTCATAACCAAGCTTATCCGCCAGTTCGACCTGCGTCAGTGCGTTCTGGTACAGCCGCTGCTCGTCGCCCGGCTGCCACGGACGCGGAAGCTGCAACTCATAGAAGATGCCGAATTTCATCGATGTTCCCCGTGCTACTGGCGAGTAGTCGGCCGTAGTGTGGACGGGGTGTCAAGTCCGATCAGTTGGCCTTATATCACGATCCGGCCTCGGTCGCGATGGCCATGTGCGCGCCCTTGGCCAGCAGCGCGGGCCTGCTCAGGCCGGCGCGCTTGGCGATTTCGTCGATACGGCAGAGCAATCCTTCGTCGAGGCTGACCTTGATGCGAACCGCACGGCCGGCAACGTCCACCGGAACCAGCAGGTTGACTGATCGGTGGGTAGTGCAAACCTTCCTATGCTGTAAAGTCGCCCAATCTCGTCGATGTACGAGGTCTCTCGTGTTTGTCGGCTGGTTGCATTGATGCCGATGAATCGGATTACACTTGGGTCAAGCTGGCCTCGTGCGTATTGCTCGCACGATTCAGTGACCTGCACTGAGCAACTGACACAATCGAATACTCTCACGAACATTACGAGGCTATCGCCATTCATGCGCAAATAGGCAATATGTTCGTTTACATCATCCCTCCATGGCAGGAAGGGTGGGCTGCTGCCTTCGTGGGGCGTCGCAGAATCGTACCGGATTTGTCCTATCGCACTTATAGCATCCTCGCGTGAGGCTGCTCGAAGTATGGCCCTGATCTTCTCCGCATAGGGATCAACGAGATAGCACTCTCCGAGCCACCGAAACGCAATTTCATATGCTATCTTTAGAAGACCAAGATTGAACCCGAAGCCATCCATTTTGACAATCGTATTTATTGTTGGATTCAGGAGTGTTTGCGGCTTCTGAGCAAGGATGACGGTCACTTGGATTTCTAGCTCCCCAGGAGTCAACGATGGTAGTTTGTGCCGCTGCCTTTCTCTCTGGAGAATGGTTTCCAGTTTCTTTTTCGCAGCTTTCAGGTCCACTGCGTCGATGGATACCTGATTGGCCCAACCGCCATCAGGCAAAGCGACTGCCTTTTCACCGTGAAGCAATTCAATTTTTGGTTCTCTTGTCGTCTTATCCGTTGTCAGACGGTAACGCTGACTTGGGTCGTCAGCGAGGACGCCGAATTTTAGGATCTTGCCTATGGCGTCAGGAGTCTCGCCGTTCCTATCTGGAATCGACAACTGCCATCGACGCAGAAGAACAAGCGGGTGCTCAACAAGCGGCGCATCAGCCGATATCCCTAGCATCGAATTACAAAATGCACAGACGCGATCGAAGACGAGGTCTGCCCCAATGGCGAACGGAAATATGTGCTCATCGCTGCAGGGTCGGTCTTGGAGGCAAAAAATGCATTTCATAGCATGGATCATACACGTGTGGCGATGCGAGGTCTACCGGACCAAGTATATAGTTGCTCCAAATATTTCCATGCAGGGTAACGGCATATCGCAGCTTACCTCTCTACTCCGCCGCCGCCGGCAGCACGATCGCCTTGCGCCGCCCTGCCAGGCGTTCCAGCGCCAGGTACACCACCGGCGTCGTGTAGAGCGTCAGCGCCTGCGACACGATCAGGCCGCCGACCACCGCGATCCCCAGCGGCCGCCGCAACTCCGCGCCGGTGCCGAACGCCAGCGCCAGCGGCAAGGCACCGAACAGCGCCGCCATCGTCGTCATGATGATCGGTCGGAAGCGTTCCATACACGCCTCGTGGATCGCCTCGAACGGCGACAGCCCGCGCTGGCGTTCCGCCTCCAGCGCGAAGTCGATCAGCATGATCGCGTTCTTCTTGACGATGCCCATCAGCAGGATGATGCCGATCAGCCCCATGATCGACAGGTCCGTGCCGGTCACCAGCAACGCCAGCAGCGCGCCGATGCCGGCCGACGGCAGCGTCGAAATGATCGTCAGCGGGTGCAGCAGGCTCTCGTACAGCACGCCCAGCACGATATAGATCGAGATCAGCGCCGCCCCGATCAGCAGCGGCTGGGTTGCCAGCGAATCCTTCATCCACTGCGCGTTGCCGGCGAACTGGGTGTGCACGTCCTCCGGCATCCGCAGATCGAGCGCCGCTTGCTCGACCACCTTCTCCGCGTCGCCGAGTGCCATGCCTTCCGGCAGGTTGAAGCTCAAGGTTGCGGCGGGGAACTGGCCTTGATGACGCACCGAGAGCGGTGCGGTGGCACGCTCGAACCGCGCCACGGTGGAAAGCGGGATCCGCCCGCCGCCGGCGTCGCCGACGTAGATCCGATCCAGCAACGACGGATCGACCTGCAATTTCGGATCGATCTCCAGCACCACCTTGTACTGGTTGCGCGCGGTATAGATCGTCGAGATCTGTCGTTGCGCATAGGCATTGTTCAGCGCGTTGTCGATGTCGGTGGTACTCACGCCCAGCCTGGCCGCGGCATCGCGGTCGATCACCACGTTCACCTGCGGCCCGGCGCGGTCCTGGTCGGAGCTGACATCGACGATACCAGGCGTGGCCTTCAGCCGATCCTCCAGCGCCTGCGCCCAAGTGCGCAGGTCGGCGAGGTTCTGCGAGATCATGGCGAACTGGTATTGCGAACCGCCCTGGCGCCCGCCGCCACGCAAATCCTGGGCGGAGAACAGGAACGTTTGCACGCCGGCGACCTTGGCCAAGGGCCCGCGCAAGCGGGCGATCACCGCCTCGGACGAAATCCCGCGTTGCGCCAGCGGCTTCAGGGTGAGCGTCATCCAGCCGCGATTCATCGACGACCAGCCGGAGCCGACGCCGATCCAACTCGATGCCGTCGCCACCGCCGGATCGGCCAGCAGCACGTCCACCACCGCACGCTGGCGGTCTTGCATGGCGGTGAACGAGATGTCGGGCGACGCCTGTGTCGAGCCCACCAGGATGCCGGTGTCCTGTAGCGGCATGAAGCCTTTCGGTACCACGGTGTACAGCCGCACCGTCAGCACGACGGTGAGCAAGGTGACCAGCAGCATGAACACGCGGTGTTGCAGCGCCCAGCCGAGGGTGCGCGCGTAGAAGCGCAGGCTGCCGCGGAAGGCGGCCTCCATCGCCGCGTCGATGCGGCCCCAGAACGGCCCGAGCGGGCGTTGCCGCACCTGCAAATAGCGGCCGCACAGCATCGGCGTGAGCGACAGCGACACCGCCGCGGAGACGGCGATCGCCAGGGTCATCGTCATGGCGAATTCATGGAACAGCCGTCCGAGGATGCCGCCCATGAAAATCAATGGAATGAAGACCGCGACGAGGGAGATGCTGATCGACAGGACGGTAAAGCCGATCTGCCGCGAGCCGACCAAGGCCGCCTGCAACGGCTTCATGCCCTTTTCCATGTGGCGGACGATGTTCTCGATCATGACGATGGCGTCGTCCACCACGAAGCCGACGGAAATGGTCAGCGCCATGAGCGAGAAATTGTCGATCGCGTAGCCGAGGAACCACATCCCGGCGAGCGTGCCGCAGATCGACAGCGGGACGGTGACCGCGGCGGCGACGGTAGGCACCACGCGGCGCATGAACAGCAGGACGACCAGCAGCACCAGGACGATGGTGATGGCCAGGGTATATTGCACGTCGGCAACGCTGGCGCGGATCGTGGTCGTGCGGTCGGACACGACCGTCACCGTGATATCGGGCGGCAGCCATTCCATCAGTTGCGGCAGCAGCGCGCGGATGCGGTCCGCGGTGTCGATGACGTTGGCGCCTGCCTCCTTGCTGATGCTCAGCAGGATGCACGGAGTCTTGCCGTTCCACGCACCCAACCGGGTGTTGGCGGTGCCGTCGATCACGGTGGCGACGTCGGACAGCCGCAGCACCGCGCCGTTGCCGGCCTTGATCACCAGCGGCGCGTATTCGGCCGCCTGCGAAAGCTGGCCATTCACGCCGATGGTCTCGGCGCGGTCGGGCCCCTCGAAACCGCCGGTCGGTTGCAGCACGTTGGTGTTGCGAATCGCGGTGTAGACGTCCTGCGCCGAGACACCCGTGGCGGCCAGGCGTTGCGGATCCAGCCGCACCCGCACCGCCGGCTTCTCGGCGCCGTTCACCTGCACCTGCGACACGCCCTCGGACTGCGACAGGCGCTGCGCCAGGATGGTATCGGCGGCGTCGTAGATCTGCGCGGTGGACAACGTGTCGGAGGACAGCGCGATGGTCATGATTGGCGCGTCGGCCGGGTTGAACTTGCGATAGAACGGGCGGATCGGCAGGTCGGACGGCAGGTCGGTGGTGGCGGCGTTGATCGCTGCCTGCACGTCGTGCGCCGCGCCGTTGATGTCGCGGTCGATGTCGAACTGGATGATGATGCTGGTGTTGCCGATGGCGGAGACCGAGGTGATCTCGGTGACGCCGGAGATTTCGCCGAGGCGGCGCTCGAGCGGGGCGGCGACGGAATTCGCCATGGTTGCCGGATCGGCGCCGGGACGGTTGGCGAACACCACGATGGTGGGGATGTCCACGCTGGGCAGCGCGGAGACCGGGAGGAAGCGGGACGCGACGATCCCGGCCAGCAGGATGCCGAGCGCGAGGAGGAAGGTCGCGACGGGACGGGCGATGAAGGGGGCGGAGACGGCCATCGGTGCCGTCCACCTCTCCCGCTTCGTAGGCGAGATCATTCCGCCGCCGCCTCTCGCGCGCCCGCCGGCCTGAACCGCGCCGACAGGTGCTCGAACGCCAAGTATACCGCCGGCGTGGTGTACAACGTCAGGAACTGCGACAGCAGCAGCCCGCCGACGATCGTCACCCCCAGCGGCCAGCGCAGTTCGGAGCCCGCACCGCGCTCCAGCACCAGCGGCAGCGCGCCGAGCAAGGCCGCCATCGTCGTCATCATGATCGGCCGGAAACGCAGCAGGCACGCCTGGCGGATCGCCACCTCCGGCGTGGCACCGCCGCGCTCCGCGTCCAGCGCGAAGTCCACCATCATGATGGCGTTCTTCTTGACGATGCCCATCAGCAGCACGATGCCGACCAAGGCCACCAGCGACAGGTCCGTGCCGCACAGCATCAACGCCAGCAGCGCGCCGATGCCGGCCGAGGGCAGCGTGGACAGGATGGTGAGCGGGTGGATCCAGCTCTCGTACAGCACGCCCAGCACGATGTAGATCACCACGACCGCGGCGCCGATCAGCCAAGGCTCGGCGGCGAGCGAGCGCTGGAACTCGGCCGCGTCGCCGGAGTAGCTGCCGAGGATCGTCTCGGGCATGCCGATGGCCTGGGTCGCCTGTTTCACCGCGTCCACCGCGTCACCCAGCGAATGGCCGGGCGCCAGGTTGAAGCTCAGCGTGGCGGACGGAAACTGTTCCTGGTGGGTGACGACCAGCGGGGCGATGGTCCGCGTGATCGTGGCGATCGCCGACAGCGGCACCTGCGCGTTGGCGGCGACGACCGGCTGCGGCGCCTGCGGTTGCGGCGTGATGGTGGTGGCCGCCGGCGACGACGGCTGCGCGCCGCTGGCCGCCGGCACGCGCAGCATGCGCAGCGCATTCGGGTCGGCCTGCCAGTCCGGGTCGGCCTCCAACACCACGCGGTACTGGTTCGCCTGGCCGAAGATCGTGGAGATCTGCCGCTGGCCGAACGCGTCGTACAGCGTGTCCTCCACCGCCTGCATCGATACGCCCAGCCGCATCGCCGCATCGCGGTCGAGCGTGATGAACGTGCTGAACCCCTCGTTCTCCTGGTCGGACGCCACGTCGGCCAGCGCCGGCGAACGGTCCATCGCGGCGCGCAGCAGCGGGCCCCAGCGCGCCAGCTCCCGGGCATCGGTGTCCATCAGCGTGTATTGGAACGCGGTGCGGCTGACGCGGGTGCCGATGGTGATGTCCTGCACCGGCTGGAAGAACGCGGTGAATCCCGGAATGCCGGCGATCGCGGCTTGCAGCCGGGCGATCACCACCGGCGCCGGATCACGCTGCCGCACCGGCTTCAGGGCGATGGTCAGGCGCCCGCTGTTCGGCGTGGCGTTGATCGTGCCGGCGCCGACGAACGACACCACGCCGGTCACCGCCGGGTCCTGGGCGATGCGGTCCGCCGCCGCGGTCTGCGCCGCGAGCAAGCGGGGGATGGAGGCGCTTTGGGCGGCCTCGGTCACCGCCAGCAGCACGCCGGTATCCTGCGACGGAAGAAAACCCTTGGGCACGATGATGTAGAGCCAGATCGTGCCGACCAGGGTCGCCGCGCCGACCAGCAGCACCAGGGTCTGGCGGCGGAATGTCCAGTCCAGGCTGCTTCGGTAGCCGGCCAGCATCAGGTCGAACGCGGCCTCGCTGGCACGGGCGATGCGGCCGGGGTGTTCCGCCGACGCGGGGCGCAGCAGGCGGCCGCACATCATCGGCGTCAGCGTCAGCGACACCACCGCGGATACCACCACGGCAACCGACAGGGTCACCGAGAACTCCTTGAACAGCCGCCCGACCACGCCGGTCATGAACAGCAGCGGAATGAACACCGCGATCAGCGACACGGTCAGCGACACGATGGTGAAGCCGATCTGCCCGGCGCCGCGATACGCCGCTTCGAGCGGGCGCATGCCCTGTTCGATGTAGCGCACGACGTTCTCGATCATGACGATCGCGTCGTCCACCACGAAGCCGGTGGCGATGGTCAGCGCCATCAACGACAGGTTGTCGAGCCCGAAGCCGAGCAAGTGCATGACGCCGAAGGTGCCGACCAGCGATAGCGGCAGGGCGATGCCGGGAATGAAGGTGGCGCGCGGCGAGCGCAGGAACAGGAAGATCACCGCCACCACCAGCACGACCGACATCAGCAGCGTGAACTGCACGTCACGCACCGAGGCGCGGATCGTCTCGGTGCGGTCGGTGACGATGTTGAGGCGGATGCCGGACGGGATTGCCTGTTGCAGCTTGGGCAGCGCCTGCTTGAGGAGTTGCACGGTCTGCACAATGTTGGCGCCGGGCTGGCGCTGGATGTCCAGCACCACCGCCGGCGTGCCGTTCCAGCGCGCGGCGACGCGATCGTTCTCCACCCCGCCGATCACGCTGCCGACCGCGGACAGCCGCACCGGCGCGCCGTTGCGCCAGGCGACGACCAGGTTCTGGTAGGCATCGGCATCGACGAGTTGGTCGTTGGCGCCGAGGGCGAAGGCCAGGCGGGGACCGTCGAAGCCTCCCTTGGCGCCGTTGACGTTGGCGGCGGCGACGGCGGTGCGGATGTCCTCCATCGCCAGGCCGTAGGCGGCGAGGCGCGCGGGATCGACGCGCACGCGCACCGCGGGGCGCATGCCGCCCTGCACGGTGACGCGGCCGACGCCGTCGATCTCGGACAGCTTCGGCTGGAGCAGGGTGTCGGCGGCGTCGGAGACGACGGCGATGGGGAGGAGGTCGGAGGTCAGCGCGATGGTCAGGATCGGCGCGTCGGCCGGGTTCACCTTCGCGTAGACGGGGGGATAGGGCAGGTTGACCGGCAGCGTGCCCGCCGCGGCATTGATCGCCGCCTGCACGTCCTGCGCGGCGGAGTCCATGCTGCGGCCGAGGTCGAATTGCAGGGTGATCTGGCTGGTGCCCTCGGAGCTGGACGAGGTCATGGTGGTCAGGCCGGGGATCTGGCCGAACTGGCGTTCCAGCGAGGCGGTGATGAGGGTCTCGACCGTCTCGGGTCCGGCACCGGGGAGCTGGGTGGTGACCAGGATGGTCGGGAAGTCCACCTCCGGCAGGGCGGAGACGGGCAGGGATTTGTAGCCGAGCGCGCCGGACAACAGGATGGCGAGCGCCAACAGCCAGGTGGCGATCGGGCGGGCGATGAACGGGGGGGTGTTGGTGTTCTGGGTTGGGGCTGTGGGGGGGGGGGCGAGGCGCGTCGTGGGGAGTGGGGTTGGGCGGGGGCGTCGTGGGGTCTGCTTGGGGGTGTTTAGCACGGGGGGTTGGTGAGGAGCCACGCAGCGGTGGGGAGGGACACGCTGTGGGCAGCTTGGAAAGCGGCCCATCAGACTGCCCGTCAAGCTTGCCTTGGTTATGGATTTTAGATATAATAGCGAAAATGGATAACTCGGATAAAGAGGTCCGGCCCATGAAGGTGACTTCAACGGAGTTTTCGCAGAACGTCGGGCGCTACCAGGACGCGGCCCAGCACGGCCCTGTCGCCATCACGCGGAACGGCCGCACGCACACGGTGCTGGTGTCGGCAGCCTTCTTCGACATGGTGCTGAAGGGGCGCGTCGCCCGCCCGGTCGAGGACCTGGACGACGACACACTGAAGGCCATCGCCTCAAGCGAGGTTCCGGCCGAATACGCCGCACTCGATGATCTGGTCAAAGACTGGACGCCGTGAGCCTGCCGACGCCGCAGCCGGGCCTCATGATCTCCTATGCGTATCTGTGGGCCAGGGCGCACAGGCGGGGAGCCGAGGAAGGGCTGAAGGACCGCCCGTGCGCCATCGTCGCCGCCCGCCAGATCATCGAAGGGCGGATCGTCGTGACGGTCGTGCCGGTCACGCACTCGCCGCCCGTCGATCCCGCCGAGGCGGTCGAGATTCCGTCCGCGCTCAAGGCCCATCTCAGCCTTGACGATCTGCCGTCATGGATCGTCGTCACCGAAACCAACGACTTCCTGTGGCCGGGGCCGGACCTGCGTCCGCGGGCGGGCAGGGCCGACAGGTTCGATTACGGCATGCTGCCGCCCCGGTTCTTCAACCATGTCAGAGACCGGCTGCTGCAAGCGCATTTGCAGCGCCGGTTGAGCCGCGTGCCACGGTCGGAATAGGCGACGTGGCGACGGCCCGGAGGTAGGCGTGCTGCCGACGCGGCGCACCGGCATCGACACGGCCGGAGATGTGGGCAGTGTAATAATTGACCCGCTCGATCACGCAGGTCTGCGGAAGTGCCGCACGGCTCATGGCCTCGATGTCGAGCCACTTGTGCGGCGTGCCCTTAAGCGCCCGGTAAGTACAGGTTGAAACCGTCGATATAGACAATTGTGCGTGCCACGGTGGGGTCCCGAAAAGCAGAAGGCCGCCCGGACTTGCGTCCGAAGCGGCCTTTGAGCCTACGGCACGCCGTAGGTGGGTTACAAACCTAATATTCGCTAGTCGGCTGATTTTGCAAGAGGTTTGTCGGAAGCCGGCGGTCGACCAGGAGCGACTCGCGCCGGCGATGGCCGTTGCGGGTTCGGCGGATTGTCTCGTGACCGGCGACAAGCGCGGCCTACTCGGCCTTGGACTCTACGACGGCACGAAGATCGTCACCGAGCGGGAGTTTCTGGGCTTGCACCGGCGGTTGCCGTGAAGGAGCTACGCAATAGAATGTGGCGCTTCACTTACGCCCGTGCCGCTCGAGCTCCTCGAATTCCGCCTCCATCCTGGCGAAGAATGCTTCGCCATCCGTGCCCTTTCCGTCCGGCAGAGAGCGGACGCCTTGGGCGATCTTCTCGCGCACGGTCTGGCGGTGCTGGTCGGTGAGCGGCGCGTCATCGTCGGGCAGGCCAAGCTCGCGGGCGCGCGCCAACTCCTGATCGGCGCTTAGGCGATGCGCAAGAATTACTGCGGCAATTGGCGCACGATCTGCGCCCTGTTCGTCATGGCGGGCGAAGGCCCGCCATCCACGCCTTTCTTGCGTGAGAGCTGCAAAGTCATGGATGCCGACCTTCGTCGGCATGACGGGGGAAACGGACCGGCGTGCCATAATCGATTCGTTCATTTTTGCCCGTCGCCTTAGTCGCCAACGGCGGGCCTCCAGGTACCCTTCCAGCGCGTCGCGCGCCACCTCGGCGGCCGAGCGATGCTCTTCGTCGGCCGCGGCCTGCAGCTCCGCGGCGAGGCCAGGAGGGATCAAGACCTGAGCGCTGCTGCGTGGCTTCATGCGGGTGGTCTTTCGCAAACTTCCTAATATTTGCAACGGTTTGCAGGGTAGTGGGCGTCAATCCGCGAGACAAGGGGGCACGCCCGGGCGGATACCACGACCTCACACCGACGGCTCATGGTGACCGTGCCCGGCGGGCTGGCGGAGTTCGAGCGCGATCCGATCCACTCCGGTACAAGGGAGGGCCGTGCCCGCGCCAAGGCGCGCGGCAAGAGCCTCGGCTGCCCGTTCAAGATGACACCGCACCGGAGGAAGGAAGCGCTTGCGCGGCGCGAGAGCGCAGAGCTGTTGACTGGGATCGTTCGCACCTACAATGTGACTGCTGCAACGATTTCGAGGTTGGCGGCATGACAATCGACGTTGATGAGGAGCGTAGCCTTCTCCTGCAAGAAATGAAGGTCACCAAAGGCTCCCGC
Source organism: Acetobacteraceae bacterium (assembly GCA_049522565.1). Classification (GTDB taxonomy): domain Bacteria; phylum Pseudomonadota; class Alphaproteobacteria; order Acetobacterales; family Acetobacteraceae; genus JASHVB01. The sequence continues at coordinate 7,470 of JBEKNT010000004.1, read as the reverse complement.
TTCAACGCGGCCGAACGACTGAGGCGGCGCGATAGAAGTCGGACTACGATCACAGCGTTTGCGTCTGTCTATGTCATCATTCTGACGCTTATACCTGCGATATTCCATCTATCAGACACATTGGGCAATATCATAACCATCATCATAATAGTGTTCTCTATAGTGGTCCTGACATCGTCATTGCTGCAGTACTCTAGCGCCGATCCAGTCCGAGCCGAGCAACATCATCGCTGCGCCTTGGAGATAAATGCCCTGCGTCGTGAACTCCGGACAGCTGAGCCAAGCACAATAAGCATGATTCAAGAATTCTCACGGAAATACGATGACATATTGCAAAAATATAACGCCAACCATGAACCCGTGGACTTCGAGCGATATAAGATAGAGCATCCCGATGAATACCCAATGGCAAATCTGCCGGAAGGAAAGGCGACCTTGCAAGCCGATATAAATCTGGAGAATAGAATCGGAAGGAGTGTCCTACAGTCTATGACGGCTGCTGTTCTGTTCGCGCTGCTCTTTGCGGTAGTTCCGCTCATAATGAAAATGCTCGGCTCCTCGGGGACGCTAATGGACCTACTCCGAAGGATATTCGGGTGATCTGACTATAGGACCTAAGCCAACATCAGGAATGCTCTTTGGTTCCTTGTCAGCCGTTCGATTGCGTGTCCGCCAAAGATCGAGGAGTATACTTTAAGGACACAGTTCTGCGTCCATTGGTCGAGCAGTTGATAGAACTCGTTGCGATTATCAGCGACGCCGTAGGCCACTTTATAGCCTGACTTCATGTTATCAAGTCTACGGAGGAGCTTGCCGAGATCGAGGCCCTTGCTCACTATAAAATCAAGATCATGATGACTAGTGAAATGCTCTTTTATCTTGTCTATCTGCTTCTGTGGGATTGTGAGGCCGTAGGTCGATGACCCGGGCTTCAGGCCTAGCTCCATTCCTAGAAACTCGACGGGCGTTTCCGGATCGTAAATCTCTGTCTTATGTGAACTAAGCCTTAGACCTAGTTTCTCTAGCTCAGCAGTAGTCATAGCTGCGATGTCCTCACACTCGGACTGCGAAGACGCAAAAACAACCAGGTCGTCGGCATATCGGACTAGGTCGTATTTCCCTTTAACAAAGGCCGCATCGAAGTCACGAAGGACAAAGTTCGACAATATAGGAGAGAGCGGCATCCCCTGCCGGAGTCCACGACCCGTCTGTATCCCATTCTCATCCAGAATACGCTTGATGCGGGGATCGCTCACATCTACCTCAGAGTGCACAGCTCGACGCACGAGAGGCAGGAGTGATTTGAGAGAGAAGGCATTTTCAAAATTATCGATCAAATCATCACGAGATATTCGATCAAAAAATGCCTCGATATCGGCCTTGAAGGCCCATCCTCGGGCTTGGCGATGCTTTATCGCTGCTGCCCGCGCTGCGACGGTCCCTCGCTTTGCTCCTATAGTGTCTTTCACAAACCCGAAGCTTACATCATTCGCAATCCGAAGCTTCAGAGCCTTCGTTTCGACTACCCGTAAGACAGCCCTCTGAACAACTCTGTCCTGAAGTGTTGGCACACAGATAATTCGGAATTTGGTTGGGTCTTTCTTGGGGACGGAGACACCACGAAGTCGAGAATATGTGTATCCGTCGCGCAATTTCGCACGAATTATCGTGAGGTGCGTCGTGAGGTTGTCGTTAAACTGCTTAGGTGTGATGCCATCTACACCGGGAGTAGAGCGCTTGGCCCTTGGCCAATAAGCCTTCCAGATTTCCGTAAGATTTTTGACGGAGCTAAGCCGATCAAGAGCGGTCGAACCCATGCCGCTTTCCTTATCGTTGCCAGCTCCCCGCACCCCGTCACATTGCCCTCGGAAGTGCGGCTTCTCACTGGTCCCGCAGCTGACATGTTGCCAGCCGCGAATTCCGTTCCACCTGGGCGGGCCGACCTAGGATGCCTGGGCACCTCGACGCCATTGCTGGCGCGACGATCACTCGGACATTGGCCGTCCGACCAGTCCGCGCACACATGCCGGTCGAGAAAAGAGACAACCCGAAGCCGACTAACAATAGCTGGAGGATTCGGAATCAATTTTCAAGTGTATTGTGTTGGAAAAAGAAAGGCCCGCCACGTCACCGTGGCAGGCCTAATTTTCTCGACGGTCATCGCCTTCCCAGACTGCACCGTGAGCGAAGTATAGCACCGGTCCTCCCGATTCGCACCATGTCAATCGAAAATTTCCTTGGGCAAATATCCCGCGGAGAGGGCGAGAGGTGCGAAACCTCTCGTCGCAAGCCTGTCCTCGCGCAGGCGGGGACAACGCGGCGCAACTAAACGCACTTACCATAAAAGCGCCTTATCCAGCACACGGCAGGGCCTCACGGCCGAAGCTCCACCCGCTCCGCACTCCGGCGCGGTTGAACATCGACCGTGACCTCCACCTCCTGTCCCAGACGGGCGAGGATCGTCATCAGCCGGTCGATCGTGAAGCGGCCGAGATTGGCCTTGCGAATGCTGGAAAAGTCGGCCGCCGCGACGCCGGTCACTTCCTGCGCGACGCGCACGGTCAGCTTGCGGTCGTTTAGTACGCCGATGATCCTGGCCGCGAGCAAAGCGCGCAACTGCTCCCGATCGGCGTCAGGATGGCCGAGATCGCGGAACACGTTGCCGCAGCCGCGGATGATCTCCATGTCGTCGCTCATTTCAACATCTCCCTCGGTCGCGATCGAACTCGCCCCCGGCCCCCCGTGTCGGTGTTGCCCGAAGGCCAGTCCGGCCTGCCATCGCCGCCATGCCAGGCCCGCCCGCCTTGCCGCCGCCATCCCCGATCCCCATTCATGTTCCATGAATGTTCCTCCCGCGACCTGCCGCCCACCCGTTGCCACACCAGCCGCCCCAAGCCCCATCCCGCCTGCGCGCGGCGCCCGTCGCCTCGCCTGGCGCCGCGACGGGGGGAATCCCCGGTGCAGCGCCAGGGACCCGCACCGGCCGATCGCCGCGAGGCAGCCAGGCCGGGAGTCGCACCGCATGCTCTGCCGCGCGCGCTCCCCTTTCCCCACGATGGCAAGACCGGCCAAGGCCCGCCGTTGCTCCGCCGCTCGCGCCACGACCGCCGCTGGAACCGCGTGCAATCGCTCCGGCCGAGACGCGTGCTCCATTCCCGGGCGGCAAGACCCCATGCACCAATTCGGTGCCGCCGCCGCTCGCTGCCCTCCGGCAATGCCCGGGCAAGACCTCATGCACCGTGAGCACCCGCCCCATCCGCCGCCCGAAGGCGATCGCCCTCATCGTGCCCGGCGCGGCCAACCGCAGCGCAACCCTCCGGCACCGGCGATGCGCCGTGCCGGCCCCGCGTCAGCCTCCGCCGGAGCGCCCTGGCCGCGTGCCCGGCGCGCTCGGCCGTGCGGCTTCCTCCGGCGCGTCCCCCGCCGCCGGCTGCACCACCGCGATCTTCGTCCCGTCGGACAACCGGGAGGCGCCGTCGATCACCACGTTGTCGCCAACCCGCAACCCCGCCGTCACGATCGACTCCTGTTCGTCCTCGTGGCCGACGGTGACCGCCTGCCGCTTCACCGTGTCACCCGTGGCGACGAACGCATACGGCCCGCTCGGGCCGCGCTGGATCGCCGCCGGCGGCACGACGATCGCATCGCGCGCGGTGTCTACCTGGAGCCGCATGCCGACGAAACCGCCCGGCCAGAGCTTGCCGTCCTTATTGGGGAACGTCGCCTTCAGCTTGATCGTGCCGGTGGTGGGATCGACCTGGTTGTCCAGCACCGACAGCACGCCGGTGTCCAGCACCTGCCCCCGGCTGCCCGCGGCGCCCTGCGCGTAGGCCAGCACCGCCGCGTTCCCCAGGCGCATGGCATCCGCCACCGCCGGCAGCGACTGCTGCGGCAGCGTGAACAGCACCGAGATCGGCTGCAACTGGGTGATCACCACCAGCCCGGTGACATCGACCGCGTGCACGATGTTGCCGGGATCGACCTGGCGGATGCCCGTCCGGCCGTCGATCGGCGAGACGATCGTGCAATAGCTGAGTTGCGTGCTCGCGGTGTCGATCTGTGCCTGGTCCTGCCGCACCTGCGCCTCGAGCTGCGCCACCAGCGACTTCTGCGTGTCGGCCTGCTGCGCGGTGGTGTAGTTGGTCGCGACCAGCTTCTGGTAGCGCGCCAGATCGACCCGGGCATTGGCCAACAGCGCCGCGTCCTGCGCCTGCTTCGCCGTCGCCTGGTCCAGCGCCGCCCGGTAGGTGCGGGGATCGACCTGCGCCAGGACGTCGCCCTTGCGCACGTCCTGGCCTTCCTTGAAGCCCACCGCGATCAGTGGCCCATCGACCATGGTGTGGATGGTGACGGTATAGAACGCCTGCACCGTCCCCAGCCCGTCCAACCAAATCGGCACGTCGCGCTGCGCCACCGGTGCGACCAGCACCGGGATCGGCTGGCCGGGCTTGTGGTCTCCGGCCGCCTGTTTGGTGGTGCCGGCCGGCCAGAACCAGATGGCTCCGGCGATCGCCGCCAGCACCAGCAGGCACAGCGCGATCATCACCCGCGACCGGGACCGGCCGCGTGGCACCACCTCGACCGGTCCGCGCGTCAGGGCGTCCATGGCCATGCTCTGTCGCCAGTCACTGCAGAGTCTCCCCGATCGGCAGCGCGATACCGCCCGGCACCACGCCGGGCGAGAGGCCGGGAAACTGATCCGGCACCGGGCCGGGCGGTGCGCTCCAGCCGCCGCCCAGCGCCTTATACAGAGTCAGCAAGGCCTGGACACGCGCCAAACGCACCTGCGCCAGCGTGTTCTCATCGCCGAACAGCGTCGTCTCGGCGGTCAGCACGGTGGTGATGTCCACCGTGCCGGCCTGCATCTGGGCCCGCGCGATGTCCGCGGCACGCCGCGCGGTGTCCACCGCCACGCGTTGCAGCGCCTCCTGTTCGGTCATGTAGCGCCACGCCGTCAGCGCGTTGTCCACGTCGGTGAAGGCCTGCACCACCGCCTTGCGGTAATCCGCCAGCAGTTCCGCCTGCCGCCCCTTGGCTTGCTCCAACTGCCCGCGCAGCGTGCCGCCGTCGAACAGCGGCTGCGTCAGCCCGGCCGCCAGCGTGGTCAGGAACCCGCCCGGGCCGAACAGCGTGGCGAGCGCGGTGGCCTCGAAGCCGGCCGAACCGGTGAGCTGGATCTGCGGGAAGAACGCCGCCCGCGCCACCTTCACGTCGAAATTGGCCGCGATGAGCTGCGCCTCGGCACTGGCGACGTCCGGGCGGCGCTGCAGCAAGGCCGAGGGCAGGCCGGGGTCAACCGGCGGCAGGGTCAGGGTGTTGAGCGTGCCGGGCTGCACGGTGACCGCCTCCGGCGGGTGCCCGATCAAAATGCCCAGGCCGATGATCTGCTGCTCCATCTGGTTGCGCAGGCTGGGGATGGTGGCGCGCACGCCGGCCACCAGCGCCTCCTGCTGCGCCACGTCGAGCGCCGAGGCGGTGCCTACGTCCAGCCGCCCGCGGATCACCGCCAGCGTCTGTTCCGCATCGGCGAGGTTGCGTTGCGCCACCGCCAGTTGGTCGGCGTCGCCCAGCGCGGTGAACCAGGTGTTGGCGACGCTGGTCACCACGGTCAGCGCCACGGTCTGCTGGTCGAACCGGCTGAACATCGCGTTGGCGACCGCGGCCTGGCGCGTCGCCGCTGCCTTGCCCCAGAAGTCCAGGACATAGGCGGCGTTGAGGCCGGCCGCGTAGTCGTGCAGGTCGATGCTGCGGGCGTTGCTGCCGCGGCCGCTGTTGGCCAGGCTCACCTGCTCCCAGCTCGCGTTGCCGGTGGCGCCAAGGCTGGGGAGCAGACCGGCGCCGGCGATGCGCACCTGGGCGTCGGCCTGCCGGACTCGGGCGATGGCGGCCAGCAGGTCGAAATTCTCCTGGCGGGCGTGATCGATCAGCGCGGTCAGTTCGGGGGAGCCGAAGCCGCGCCACCAGTCGGCGGACGGCCACGCGGTTGCAGCCGTTGTCGGGGTGGCGCGGTAGGCCGGCGGGATGTCCAGCGCCGGGCGCCGGTAGTCCGGCCCGAGGTCGCAGCCGGCCAGCGCCAGCAGCGCCACCGCGCCGACGCCCCAGCCCACCGCGCGACGAACCGATTCCCGCATGGCTACGATGGCACCCCCGGTGCATCCCCGTAATGGCAGCCGTCCGGAGGCGCAACGGCGCGGTTCCTGCCGACCGCATGTAACGCGGGAATGTCGGCGCGGCGGGGACGCTGCCGCGGTTGCGGTCTTCGCCGGCGGTGACCAGAGCGGCCTTGCTGCCGACAAGCGACTCGCCGGTTTGGCGGCGAACCCGTTCGGGGCGCCATGGTCGTGCGCCGCGTCGATCCTGGCGCGGTCGTGGCACCCGGCACGTAATGACCCTGTTAGCGCGCAGGCAGCGGGGTTCGCCCCGAACCGCCATGGATCGTCACCGTCGGGTCCGGCCAGGTCTTGCTTCGACCGGCGGCGCGGGGCGGCGGCCGGATGTCGTGCAACGGTCGCTGCTGCCGCATGCTTGTTGGCCTCTCGGTGCCAAGGGCCGCCCGCGAGCCATCGCGGACATCAGCCGACCGGCATCCGCATTTCGACGCGGCGCCGCAGGGTACCGACGGCGCAATCGATCGCGGCGGGCGGATGACGCATCTCGCACTCGTCAGGGGCAGCAGGGGAACCGGAGTGCTTAACGTCAGTGCTCCATCGTGCTACCCGTAATACGCACCCTGCCCGGACCATGAAAGGTTCACCAACATGAAATCTCCCGGCTATTTAGCCGCCGTGCTCATCACCGCCATGGTGCTCGCTGGTGGCCAGGCCCTCGCGAATACCTGCCGAACGGACAGCCTGACCTGCCCCACCTCCATGCCGGTCGGCGGATACTGCGAGTGCACGTCCCACGGCACGACGCAGGGTGGCGAAGTCACCACGCCTGCTCCTCATGAGCATTACAACGCGACGGCGGGTGGATGCGGCGTGAACCCGGGTGCGCCAGGCTGCCGCTGAGACGCGGTCGCCCCGCTGAGCTGTTGGGTCGCACCTGAACGGATCGCGGCTTTGCCAGGCCGCCGCCCCACACCGGCGATTGCCTGTGGTCGGAGCGGCCGGGTCGCAAGGTCGCCGTTCCACCCAAACCTGCGGTAGCCGGGGCGCCCGGCCCGAACCGCCGGATCCGATCCATTGCGGTCCTTGCCAACGGTTGTCGCGCAGTCCTGCGGCGGCCGGGTGCCACGCGCCAGGGCCGTCTCGCTGCTGTCTCAGAATCCCGATTCGTGCGACGACGTGCGCTGTTTCCGTGCCGGTCCGGTCAGGCCGCCGCCTCGAGGTCCTCGCCGCCGACCTCGTCGAGCAGGGTCAGCAGGTCGGTCGTGCCGCGGACCAGCGCGTCGATCAGCGCCGGGTCGGTGGGCAGCGTCACGTGGCGGAAATACGCCTTGTTCCGCGGCGTGACGCCGCGGTCGTGACG
>JBEKNT010000003.1:0-53444 GCA_049522565.1 Acetobacteraceae bacterium | reverse complement strand
CAGCACGCTGGCGAGCAATATGGCAATCGTCCGGGTCACAGGCCGGCCTCCGGGACGGCGTCCAGCCGCCGCACCCCGCGCCGGTCTTCCGTCGGATTGCCGACCGGCGCGCCGAGCACCCCCGTGCCGCTCTGCTGCCACGCGTTCAGCGCCCAGCGAACCGACGGAAAGGCGATGGCGTCCCAGGGGATGGCGTCCCAGGCGTACAGCCCGACCTCCAGGCTCTCCGGCCCGGCGGCGAAGCGCGGCTGCGCCGCATCGGCGAAACGCGCCCGGAAAATTACCTGCACCTGGCCAATCCGGGCGATGCTGAACACCGCCAGGATTCCGTCGATGGCAATAGCGGCCTGCGCCTCCTCCATCGCCTCGCGGGCCGCGCCTTCCTCCAGCGTCTCGTCCAGCTCCAGATAACCGGCGGGCAGCGTCCAGTAGCCGCGCCGCGGCTCGATCGCCCGGCGGCACAGCAGCACCGCGCCGTCCGCCACCACCACGGAGCCCACCACGACCTTGGGATTGTCGTACGCGACAAAGCCGCATGGGGTGCAGACCATGCGCTCGCGGTTGTCACCCTCCGGTATGCGGCGGACAAACTCGGGCATACCGCAAAGGTGACCCCTCCGGCGCCCCGGATCAATGGGCTCAGACGGAGAGATCGAGCAAAGAACCGCGCGGTAGCGTGCGGGTGGGCTCTACCCCGCCTTCCCCCTTGCCGGCGGACGGTCCCTGCGGCGGCGGCGGTGGGGCAGCGGGCGGCGGGCTTCCCGGCGCCCGCACCGGCGTCGGGTGCACCGGGCTGATGCCGCTGCTGGAGAAGGCGGAGAGGGACGCGACCGACAACATGCGGCGGATCATCGGACGGATCCGTTAAGGATGCCTGAACGCCCCGGCGATATAACCCCGGCCGCGCGCCGCCGCTCGTCACCGCGGGGACCGGCCACCGCTGTCAGCCCGTGCAACGGCTGAAGCCTCGACGATTCCAGTCACCGCGGAAATGCTCTAATACCCGCCAGGCCACAGCCGGTCGGTTCGCGATGACCCAACTCTCCGACGATTGCTTTGCGTTCGGCGGCTCGCTGCTCGCGATCGAGGATGGCATCCGGCGGATCACCGAGCATGTCGAACCGGTGGCGGCGACCGAGACAGCCGCACTGCTGGAGGCCGACGGGCGCATCCTCGCCGAGCCCATCGTCGCGCCGATCGACCTGCCGCCCTGCGACAACGCCGCCGTGGATGGCTATGCGGTGCGCCACGCCGATCTGGCGACGGCCGGCCCGACTGCACTGCCGGTCGAAGGGCGCGACGTCGCGGGCGAAGCGGTTTCCACACCGCTCGCGGCCGGCACGGCACGCCGCATCTTCACCGGCGCGCGCCTGCCCGCGGGAGCGGATACGGTCTTCATGCAGGAGGACGTGGAAGCGCTCGGATCGCGCGTCCGGCTGCCATCCGGCCTGAAGCGCGGGGCCAATACACGCGCCCGCGGCGAGGACATTCGGGCCGGCTCGGTCGCACTGCCGCAGGGACGGCGCCTGCGGCCGCAGGACATCGCGCTGGCGGCGGCGTTGGGCCTGACGCAGCTTCCGGTTCGCCGGCGCCTGCGCGTGGCGATCTTCTCCACCGGCAATGAGATCGTATCGCCCGGCCAGCCCCTCGGACCCGGGCAGATCTTCGACGCCAACCGCTTTCTGCTCTCGAGCTTGCTTGCCCGCGCCGGCGCCATCGCGACCGATCTGGGGATCCTCGCCGATAACCCCGCGAACACCGCGCTTGCACTGGATGCAGCCGCCGCGGGCCACGATCTGCTGCTTACCTCTGGCGGGGTCTCGACCGGGGAGGAGGACCACGTCAAGGCCGCGGTCGAAACCATTGGGCGGCTGGTGTTCTGGCGGCTCGCCATCAAGCCGGGGCGGCCGGTCGCCATGGGGGTGATCCGTGGCGTCCCGCTGGCCGGGCTGCCGGGCAACCCCGTGGCGGCGTTCATCACCTTCGCCCATGTCGTGCGCCCGCTGATGGCCCGGCTGGCCGGCGAGAGCTGGGAGAAAGCCGTCGCTTTCCCGGTGCGATCCGGCTTTGCCTATCGCAAAAAGACCGGCCGCCGGGAGTATGTGCGGGTGCGCCTGGTCCCGGGCACGGACGGCGCGACCGAGGCGCACAAGCATGCGCAGGAGGGCGCGGGGATTCTCTCGTCGCTGACCGCGACGGATGGGCTGGTGGAACTGCCCGAGGCCGTCACGGTCGTGAGCCCCGGCGATACCGTCAGCTTCCTGTCCTACGACGCGCTGATCTGACTCCGAGGGGATGGTGGTGGGTGGCGCATCGTATTCGGCCGCATTGCCCCCTCGTCATGGCGGGCGAAGGCCCGCCAGCCACGACTTGCGGTGCGGCTCGCAGGAAAGAACCTATGCGGGTGGAAGTGGCGGCCGGGCGTTGGAGGAGCATCTCAGAGCGGCGATCGCGCGAGTGCTGCAGCGACTGGCTCTGCTGGTGGCCCAGATCAAGGCGGTGGAAGCGGAACGCGGTTCAGGGTGCGGCCGCTACGAGCGGCGACCGGATATGAGTTGATGTGGCGTGTTGCCACATGACCGTAGGGGCTGGGATTTGGATCTGGACGAACGGGCGGAGCGGACTTGCGAGCAAGGCCGATCGCTGCCGAACGACACGAACGATCGTGCTTGGGTGACGGCGCCGGCCTCAAGTCCTGCGCTGCGCGCACCCGCTTGCGCGGGCTTCGGGACTTGACCCCGGCACCGTCACCCAAGCAAGCGGCCGACGTGCCTTTAACGCACACTCGTGCAGCGATCACCCATGGATAAGGTATGGGCGGGATGGACAAGGAATTTGGCAGGATCGGCAAAATTCCACTTGCCGGCGGACACCTCATATGAGTCGTGGATGGCGGGCGTTCGCTGACCATGACGAATTGGGCACGGTCCGCGCGTCAACTGGCGCAGTTGTTCCCCGGCGAGCCCATGGCGCATTTCCACCGTGACCGGCAACGCTCCGGCCGCCAAACCCCGGGGCTACCCGGCGGCGCCGATGCGATCACTCGGATGGCACATGGCTTCGCCCTGGCCGGCAACCTGGCCAAGTGCGAACGCGCGAGCTTGCCTATGGCGCGACCCGGCCGCCGATGAAGTCTCGAATCGCCCGCAGCATCGCCGCCGGCGCATCGACCCGAACCGAGTGACTGCTGTCCTCGAAGACCTGCAATTCCGAGCCGGGAATGAGCCGGTGCAGCTCCTCGGAGAATTCCACCGGACAGATCCAGTCGTGCCGCCCCGCCAGGATCAGGGTGGGAGCCGCGATGCGCGACAGCTCCGGCCGCAGGTCGAAGCGCCGCAGGAAGCCGTCGGGACCGAACGCCCGGTTGATCGGCTCCGGCGTGTGGATCGTCCGGGCGCGTCCGGCCTCCGCCGCGACCGGATCGTGGTGCCGCGCATAGAGCGGCCCCATCACCTCGTAGTAGTGCCGCAGTTCTTCGACGGAGCGGAACGCGCCGGCCCAGAGAGTCTCGCAAACGCTCTGCTGCTCTGGGGTACCGCGTTCCCGCACGATCGCCTCGGCGCGCGGAATGAAGCCGCCATGCGCGGCAGTGACGATCAGGATGAGGTGCGACACCGCGTCGGGACGGCGCGCCGCGTGCGCCATCGCCACCATGCCGCCATACGAGGTACCGATCGACACCACCGGCCCGAGACCGAGATAGCCACGCAGCGCCTCCATGTCCGCCACGTTCTCGTCCAGCGTGAAGCGCGTCGGATCGGCGCCCGGATCGGCGAGGCCGGAGCGGCCCTGGCCGCGATGGTCGAAATAGACCAGCTGCATTTGCTCGGCGAGCGGCGACATGGCCGGCTTGAACCCGGAATGGTCGCCGCCGGGACCGCCATGCACGACCAGCGCCACCGGCCGCTCGCGCATGCGCGGGCCGTCCGGCACCAGTCCGGCGCCCTCGATATCGAAGTAGATCCGCGTGTCGCGCAGGGTTGCGAACATTGTGGTCCTCGGCAGAGATTCCTCCCCCTCCCCTTGCGGGAGGGGGGTGGGGGGAGGGGGGGGTCGGTGTGAGCCACCGATCGGCCCCACCCCCCCCCCCCTCCCACAACGGGGGGGGGGAACTACTATACGCCGTCAGCCGGCGCCCGCCTCGCCCAGGATCCACGCGCGGAAGGCAGCGACCGGCGGCCGGTCCGCGGTGGCGCGCGGCGTCACCAGCCAATAGGTGGATTCCTGTGGCCAGCCACCGTCGAGCACCTGCACCAGGCTGCCGGCGTCCAACTCGGCGCGCGCCAGGGTGCCGGTGACCAGCGCGACACCCTGCCCCGAGGCAGCCGCGCGGAGCAACAGCGTCTGGTCGTCGAAACCGATGCCGCGGAGGATGGCGGGGCCGGCATCCGCCACGCCATGCGCCTGGAACCACAGCGGCCACTCCTGCCGGTCCGCGTCGTGCAGCAGAGGCAGCCGCGCCAGGTCCGCCGCGGCGCGCGGCGATGCCGGCAAGCCGGCCAGGAACCCCGGACTGCATACCGGAATGGTGGCGATCGCGGCGATCCGGTCGCACAGCAGCCCCTTGTGGCGGCCGAGCCCGTGCCGGATCGCCACGTCCACCCCGTCTGCCGCGAAATTGCTCAGGCCACGGCTGGTGCTGACCCGCAACGCGATCTCCGGATGCGCGGCACGAAACCGCCCGAGCCGCGGCACCAGCCAGAAGATCGCAAAAGCCGGCGGCGCGCTGATCCTCGGTGCCGGCGCCATGCTGCTGAGCCACGTGACGGCGCCGTGGCAGATGTTCGCGTGCATCGTGCCGATGGCGGCGGGCTGGGCCGGCACGCTACGCGGCGGTGGTGCTGGTGTGCATCGCGTTGCAGATCAGCGGGGCGGTCCTGGTGGTGGCGACGCGCGGCGATCGTTGAGGCGCCAAGCGACAGGCGGCACCCTCCGGGCAAGTGTGGTTTGACCCAGGTCAATGCGCGGATCGCCATGCACGATCAGGTTGCGTCGGTTCGTAGGAGCGCACGCGCATGCTTGACGTTTCCGCAACGGTGGCCGCCCCAACACCGCCGAAAACGGCGCCGACCCGTCGGTTCGGATGGTGGCGCGTCGCGGTGCCCCTGGCGCTGACGCTGGCGCTCGCCGCGTCACCGCCACCAGCCGGGCTGGCACAGCATGCCTGGTGGTATTTCGCGATCTTCACCGGCGTGATCGCGGCGCTGGTCACCGAGCCGCTGCCCAACCCGGCGGTCGGCCTGATCGGTCTGACGCTGGTTGCGGTGCTGTCGCGCTGGACGCTGTATGGGCCGGCCGACGTGGCGAAACCCGGTTTCAACGTGGTCAACCAGACGATCAACTGGGCGCTGTCGGGCTTCGCCTCGACCACGGTCTGGCTGGTGGGCGGCGCGTTCATGTTCGCGCTCGGCTACCACAAGACCGGGTTGGGGCGGCGCATCGCCCTGTTGCTGGTGCGCGCCCTCGGCCGGAACACGCTGTCGCTCGGCTATGCCACGACGTTCGCCGAAGCCGTCATGGCGCCGTTCACGCCGTCCAACACCGCACGCGGCGCGGGCATCATCTTCCCGGTGGTGAACAACCTGCCGCCGCTGTACGATTCGCATCCGCGCGATCCATCGTCGCGCCGGATCGGCGGCTACATCATGTGGACCACGTTCGCCGCCAACACCGTCACCAGCACGCTGTTCATGACCGCCTGCGCGCCGAATTTTCTTGCCCGCGAGTTCATCAGCCGCATCGCGCACGTCACGATCAGCTATGCCGACTGGATGCGCGCCTCGCTGCCATTCGCCTTGCCGTTGCTGCTGGCGCTGCCGTTGCTGACCTATGTGCTGTATCCGCCGGAAGTGAAGAAGAGCCCCGAGGCGTCGGTCTGGGCGGGCAACGAGTTGCGGGTGCTCGGCCCGATCACGCGGCGTGAGTCGATCCTGGCCGTGCTGGTGGTGGGTGCCATCCTGCTGTGGATCTTCGCCGGCGACCTCATGGACCCGGCCCTGGCTGCGTTCGTCGCGATCTCGCTGATGCTGGTGTTTCGCGTCGTCACCTGGGACGACGTGGCGCGAAACGATGCCGCCTGGACTACGATCGTGCTGCTGGCGACGCTGGTGACACTGGCCGACGGGCTATCCCGCGCCGGGTTCGTGAAATGGTTCGCCGACACTGTAGCGGTCAACGTGGGCGCCTTCCCGCCCGGCCTGATCGTCGCCGTGCTGATCACGATCTACTTTGTGACGCACTACATGTTTGCCAGCCTGACGGCACACACGACGGCGATGATGCCGATGATGCTGGCGGCTGCGATGGGCATCAAAGGCGCGCCGATCGCGACGGTGGCCCTGGGCCTGGCATTGACCACCGGGATTATGGGCGTACTCACGCCCTACGCCACCGGCGCGGCGCTGCCGTACTACAACAGCGGCTATATCCCGCCGGCCGTGTTCTGGCGGCTCGGCGCGATCTTCGGCCTGATCTTCCTGGCGGCGTTGCTGCTGATTGGCGTGCCGTTGCTCGGCTGAGCGTCCCCCAGATCCTCGTAGACCTCTCCCGCTTCGCGGGAGCGGTTAGCCTTGGCGCCGCAGGAACCTGCCGAACGCCGCCAGCGTCACGTCCGAGACATGATGCTCGATCCCCTCGGCATCCTGCTCTGCCGCCTCGGCCGGCACGCCGATCGCCCGCAGCACGTCCACCACCAGCCGGTGGCGGGCACGCACCCGTCCGGCCAGGCGCTCGCCACCCTCGGTGAGGAACACGCCGCGATACGGCTTGGCGCTGGCCAGGCCCTCGCGTTTCAGCCGGCCGATGGTCTTGATGGCGGTGGCATGCGAGACGCCGAGGCGACGCGCGATGTCGGTCGGGCGCGCCTCGCCGTTGCTTTCCAGCAGGTCGGAGATCAGCTCGACATAGTCCTCCAGCAGCGCGCCGGACTGGGCCGTGCGCGCCTTGCCGAAGCGCTGCGCCTGGGTGGGCTCGGCCGGCAGTTCGGCGTGCTGCGTGGGTTTCCCGGGAATCGCCATAGCCGCCATCATGGCACGGATTGCCTTACCCAAACGTGATCGGCATGCCGACGGTCTGCAATAGCAGAATCAGGTTCAGCGCCAGAACCAGCGCGGCGGCGGCCACCGCGCCCAGCCGGGTCCAGCCGCGCACCACGAACGTGCCCATGATGTCGCGCCGCCCCGCCAGCACGAGCAAGGCGATCATCGGCACCGGCAGCACCAGGCTCAGCACCACCTGGCTGCCGACCAGCGCCTGGGTCGCGTTGACGCCCAGCGCCACCACGACCACCGCCGGCAGCATGGTGACCAGGCGGCGCAGCCACAGCGGAATGCGGAAGCCGACGAAGTCCTGCATGATCACCTGGCCGGCCATCGTCCCCACCACCGAGCTGGACAGGCCGGAGGCGAGCAATGAGACCAGGAACACCGCCGCCGCGCCGACGCCGAGCAGGGGGGTGAGGGTGTGATAGGCGGTCTCGATTTCCGCCACTTCGGGATGGCCGGCGTGGAAGGCGGAGGCCGCCATCGCCAGCATCGCCATGTTGACCAGCCCGGCGAGGCCCAGCGCGATCAGCACCTCGCGATTGGAGAAGCTCAGGATGCGGCGGCGTTCCGCATCGCTGAACGCCGGGGTGCGGCCCTGGGTCAGGCTGGAGTGCAGGTAGATCGCGTGCGGCATGACGGTGGCGCCGATGATGCCGACCGAGAGCATGACGCTGTCCGGCCCGTCGAGTTGCGGCACCACCGCGTGGAAGCCGAAAGCGGCCCAGTCGGGCGGCGCGATCGCCAGCTCGACCAGGTAGCAGACGCTGATAAGGCCGACGAAGCCGCTGATCACCAGCTCGATCGGGCGGAAGCCGCGGCGTTGCAGCAGCAGGATGGCGTAGGTGGCGGCGAAGGTGATCAGCAGCCCGACCAGCAGGGGGATGTGGCACAGCAGCGACAGGCCGATGGCGGCGCCGAGCGATTCGGCCAGGTCGGTCGCCATCGCGGCGACTTCGCTGGCAACCCACATCGCGAGCGAGAGCGGGCGGGGGAAATAGATCCGGCTGAGCCCGGCGAGGCTGTGGCCGGTGACGATGCCTAGCCGGGCGGAGAGCGCCTGGAACAGCATGGCGACGAGATTCGCGGCGACCACGACCCACAGCAGCATATAGCCGAACTGGGCGCCGCTCTGGATGTTGGTGGCGAAGTTGCCGGGGTCCACGTAGGCGATCGATGCGATGACGGCGGGCCCGGCGAAGGGCAGCAGCGCGCGCAGGCCACGGCGACGGCCGGCCAACGTCTCGCGCGCGGCGGATACGTTGCGGTCGGAGAGGGTCAGGGGCCGGGCAAGAGCCTGGCTCATGCTTTCGTTACCTCGACTATACTGTGGACCATACGCAACAGAATGTATCCTAGGCTACATTCGGTAGCAAGGACATAGGCGGCGGCCGCGCGGGTTCAACCTCTGCCGCGCCGCGCGCGGGCCGGGCCACGAAGCGGGCCAAGGCCGGTGGCACGAAGTCGACCAAGGCCGGTGGGCCGCGACGTCGACCAAGGCCGGTGGGCCGCGCACTCGACCAACGTGGGAAAGTGGATCGACGCGCCGCGAAGCGGCGGGTGAGAGGGATCGGCCGGCAGGCAGGCAAACAGCAGCGGGGCGACCCGATCACCGTCACCGTCGACGCTCACGCGTCTCGACCTCTTCTGCCCAACTGGAAAGGTTTTTTGGCTAATCCCCCAGACGAAACGCGTCGGCGATCCGCCGCACCCGGCCGGCGGCGTCCACCACCAGCACGTCGAACCGCACGCCGGCGGCGCCCCAGTCCGGGTGCTCGGCCAGGATGATCTCGGCGGCGGCCAGCAACCGCGCGCGCTGGCGGGGCGAGACCGCGGCGGAGGCGTCGGCCAGGGTGGGACGCGCCTTCACTTCGACGATCGCCAACATGCCACAGCGCTCGGCCAGCATGTCCACCTCGCCGGCTTCGGTGCGGAGCCGCTGCGCGAGCACCACCCACCCGTCACCTTGCAACGCAGCGCTGGCGGCAGCTTCCGCCGCCACCCCGCGCGCGTGCGCCCGCCGCCCCCGCTGCTGCCGTGCGATCATGGCGGCAGCCTGCGCCACAAGGGGCTAAGTTAGAGTGAACGAGCGCCCGGGCGGTCCGATCTGCTCGATTTGTTCGCGCCGGAACACACGCGGACCTTTTCGACTAAGCCGGCAAGCCGGCAATCCGCCAGCGCTGCGGCAGCGGAAGCGCATTCCGCCGCCTATCGCGGCCTCAGTTCACGCCAGAGCCCTCAGCCGATCAGGTGCGCGACCCAGTGGAACAGGCCGATATTGCTGAGATCGTTCCAGGTCGCGAAGATGAACAGGCTGGCCAGCACGGCAAGCCCGGCGCGGAAGCCGTATTCCTGCGCACGCGGCGGCAGCGGCCGGCCGCGGATCGCTTCAGCCGCATAGAACAGCAGGTGGCCGCCATCCAGCACCGGTATCGGGAACAGGTTGATCAGCCCCAGATTGACCGACAGCACCGCGATGAACGAGACCAGGCTGGCGATGCCGAGTTCCGCCACCTGGCCGGAGAGCTGGGCGATGCGCAGCGGTCCGCCGAGGTCTTCGGTGCCGCGCGTGCCGGCAATCATCTGCCCGATGCCCTCGACCGTCTGCACGGTCACGTCCCAGGTCTGCGTCACGCCGCCCCACAGGGCGGCGCCCAGGCCGATATGATAGTACTCGATCAGGCCGCCGCGGATGCCCAGCAATCCGACCCGCTGGCCGCCTGACTCCTGGGCTTCGGTATGCGCTTCCACGGTGCGCGTGGCGTCGTCACGCCGGATGGTCAGCGCCAGCGTCTCGTCCGGATGTGCCGCGATGATGCGCTGGATGTCCTCGAACCGGTCGATCCGCTGGCCGTCGATGCTGACGATCCGGTCGTTCGTCTGCAACCCGGCGTGGTCGGCCGCGCTGCCGGGCAGCACGCCGCCCACCACCGGCATGGTGATCGGCTTCCCCATGCTGGCGAACAGCCCGGCGAACAGCAGCATGGCGAGCAGAAAATTCGCGATCGGCCCGGCGGCGACGACGAAGGCGCGGCGGAGTACCGATTTCTCGTGGAAGGTGCGGCCGGCGATCCAGGTGGCGCGCACCTCCGCCGACACGTCCTGCGGCCGCTCCTGGCCGTGCATCTTCACGTAGCCGCCCAGCGGCAGCCAAGCGATCTTCCAACGCGTGCCCTGCCGGTCCACCCAACTGGTGATCGCCTTGCCGAAGCCGATGGAGAACACCTCGATATGCACGCCGCACAGCCGGGCGGCGAAGTAGTGGCCGAACTCGTGCACGAAGACCAGGATGCCGAGCACGATCGCGAAGGCGACGCCGCTACGGAAGACGTCAGGGATGGCGTGGAGCACGTTGCTTGTTCTTTGTCTCTGTTCGGAGTTCAGGCAAGGCGGTGTCGGGTGTCAGGCAGCACGGGCGGTCGCGAAGCGTTCGGCGGCGCGGCGGGCAGCCTGGTCCAGGGCGATCACCTCCTCCAGCGTATCGGCCGGTGGCGTGCCCAGCATGTCCAGCACCTGCGCCACCGTGCCGGCGATATCAAGAAACCCGATTCTTCGTTGCAGGAAGGCTTCAACGGCAATCTCATTGGCCGCGTTCAGTATCGCGGGAGCGCCGCCGCCCGCGAGCAATGTCTCACGCGCAAGACGAAGCGACGGAAAACGCACCAGATCGGGCTCGGCGAAATCCAACCTGGCCACGGCGGCCAAGTCCAGACGAGGAGATGGGGTGGCGATGCGCCCAGGCCAAGCCAGCGTGTGCGCAATCGGGATGCGCATGTCGGGCGAACCAAGCTGGGCCAGCACCGAGCCGTCGCGATAGCACACCATGCCGTGGATGATCGACTGCGGGTGCACCAGCACGCCGATCTGCTCCGGCGCCAGGCCGAACAGCCGCGCGGCCTCGATGACCTCCAGGCCCTTGTTCATCATGGTGGCGGAGTCGATCGAGATCTTGGCGCCCATCGACCAGACCGGATGGCGCAGCGCCGCCTCGGGGGTGGCCTTGGCCATCTCCTCCAGGCTGGCGGTGCGGAACGGCCCGCCGGATGCGGTGAGGATGATCTTCTCCACCGCGTCGCGGTTGCCGTCGGCCAGCGACTGGAAGATCGCGTTGTGCTCGGAATCGCAGGGCAGCAGGGTGGCGCCGGCCTCGCGCACCGCGCGCAGCATGACCTCGCCGGCGCAGACCAGGGCCTCCTTGTTGGCCAGCGCGACGTATTTGCCGCGGCGGACCGCCGCCAGGGTCGGCGCCAAGCCGGCGGCACCGGTGATCGCCGCCATGGTCCAGTCGGCGTCCAGCGACGCAGCCTCGATCACCGCCTCCGCGCCGGATGCCACCTGCACGCCGGTGCCGGACAGGGCGGCCCGCAGCGCGGCGTGGCAGGACGGGTCGGCAACCACCGCGCGTTCCGCCTTCAGCGCGATGGCCTGTTCCGCCAGCACCCGGACATTGCGACCGCCGACCAGCGCCCGGACGCGGAAGCGGTCGGGGGAGTCGGTCAGCAATTGCACCGTCTGGGTGCCGACGCTGCCGGTGCTGCCCAGAACGGTGACGGTACGCGGCGCGGATGCGTTCATCCCCACAGCACTACTCCACGTCCCTGCATCAGCGCCAGCAAAGATGCTGCCAGCGCAACGGCCAGCAAAGCGTCCAGCCGATCGAGCAATCCCCCATGGCCGGGGATGAGCCGGCCGGAATCCTTCACCCCGAACTGACGCTTGACGAAACTCTCCCCCAGGTCGCCGGCCTGCGCCAGCACGCCGAGCAAGCCGCCGAGCATGCCGGCGCACCAAACCGCGGTGGGGTGCCAGGCGGCCAGCGACAGAGAAGCGGCGATGCCGACCAGCACGGCTGCCAGCAGCCCGCCCAGGGCGCCCGAGACGGTCTTGCCGGGTGAGATCAGCGGCGCCAGCCGCGGCCCGCCGATGGCTCGGCCGGCAACGTAGGCGCCGATGTCGCTGGCCCAGACCAGGGCCAGCAGGAACAGCAGGTTGGCGCGGCCGACCAGCGGATCGGCGCGCAGCCAGATCAGGCCGACGGCGGCCAGCAGGATGTAGACCGCACCGGCCACGAGACCGGCGGCGGTGCCGCGGCCCGCCCGCGTCATCTGCATCCATTCGACCAGCAGGCCGACCGTCCCGGCGAGCATCAGCGCGGCGAACGCAATTCCGCCGAGCCAGATGCAAATCAGCGCGAGCGGGGCGAGGACCGCGGCCGACAGCACGCGCAGCCGCAGATCGCCCCAGCGCCCCATCGGCATCAGCGTGGGATGGGCGAGCAGGAGGACGGGGAGAGAATTTGCACTGAAATTCTCCCCCTCCCCTTGTGGGAGGGGGGTAGGGGGAGGGGTGCGTACAGCCTCAGACCGCGGCTATGTGCACCCCTCCCCCCAACCCCCTCCCTCAAGGGGAGGGGGAGAAGCCCTTTCAATCCAACCCCCTCCCTCAAGGGGACGGGGAGAAGCCTTGTCAATCCAACCCCCTCCCTCAAGGGGAGGGGGAGAAGCCTTGTCAATCCAACCCCCTCCCGCAAGGGGACCGGGAGAAGCCTTGTCAATCCAACCCCCTCCCGCAACGGGAGGGGGAAGATTGTGGTCGGCACGGGCTCAGCCGGGGCGGGCGCCAAAGCGCCGCTCCCGGCCGGCATACGCGGCCAGCGCGGCAGTGAAATGCTCGGCGCTGAAGTCCGGCCAGAGCACGTCGAGGAACATCAGCTCGGCATACGCGCCCTGCCACAGCAGGAAGTTGGACAGCCGCTGCTCGCCGGAGGTGCGGATGATCAGGTCGGGGTCGGGCATGCCGGCGGTGGAGAGCCAGCCGCCGAACGCCGCCTCATCCAAGGCCGCCGGATCGAGCCGGCCGTCCCGCGCCGCCTCGGCAGCCGCACGGGCGGCGGCCACGATCTCGGCCCGCGCGCCATAGGACAGCGCCACCGTCAGGTTGAGCCTGGTGTTGGCGGCGGTATCGCGCTCCGCCGCCGCCAGGTCGCCCTGGATGTCGCGATCGAAGCGGGTGCGGTCGCCGATGACGCGCAGCCGCACGCCATTCGCCCGCAACTCGGCGATCTCGGTGCGCAGGTAGTGACGCAGCAATCCGGTCAGGTCGAGCACCTCGCCCGCCGGCCGGCGCCAGTTCTCACTGGAAAAGGCGTAGATCGTCAGCCAGCCCACCCCGGCCTGGATCGCCGCCTCGATGGCGCGGCGTACCGCCCGGGCGCCCTCCCGATGGCCGGCGATGCGCGGCAGCCGGCGCGACGCGGCCCAGCGGCCGTTGCCGTCCATGATGATGGCGACATGGGTCGGCACCGCGTCGGCGGCGCCGGGCGCGAGCGGGTTCCGGATGGCGGCGGCGGGGGCGGACATCGTGCGGGATCAGACCTGACGAATGTCCTGTTCTTTCTCCGCCAGCACCTCGTCCACCCGCTTGATGTAGGCGTCGGTAAGCTTCTGCACCTCGGTGCTCCAGTCCTTCGCCATGTCCTCGCCGATGTCATGCTTCTTCTCGTGCGTCTTCACCTGCTCCATGCCGTCGCGCCGCACGGCACGCACGGCGACCCGCGCGCCCTCGGCGTATTTGTGCGCGGTCTTGGCCAGGTCGTTGCGCCGCTCGGCGGTAAGCAGCGGGATCGGCACGCGCACCAACTGGCCGTCGGAGGCGGGATTGAGGCCGAGGCCGGCGTCGCGGATTGCCTTCTCCACCGCGCCGACCAGGGCACGGTCCCAGACCTGCACGGTCAGCAGGCGCGCTTCCGGGACGCCGACGCTGCCCACCTGGTTCAGCGGCATGTCGGTGCCGTAGGCGTGCACCTTCACCGGTTCCAGCAGGCCGGGATGCGCCCGGCCGGTGCGCAGGCCGTTGAATTCGCGTTTGAGCGTTTCGAGCGCCCCCTCCATCCGACGGGTGAGGTCCAGTTTCAGCGTGTTGAGGTCGGCGGTTGCCATCGGGCGGTCTCCAAGCGACTCGGCGTGATCTTATGTCGGCTCGATGATTCGGGTGAAGCGGCCCTCGCCGCGCATGACGGCCGCGAAGGCGCCGGGGGCGTGGATGTTGAACACCAGGATCGGCAGGGCATTCTCGCGTGCCAGGCTGATCGCCGCGGCGTCCATCACCTTCAGGTCGTTGGCCAGCACGTCGAGATAGGTGAGTTGCTCGTAGCGTCGCGCGTCCGGCACCTTGCGCGGGTCGGCGGAATAGACGCCGTCCACCTGGGTGCCCTTGAGCAAGGCGTCGCAGTGCATCTCGGCAGCGCGCAGGGCGGCGGCAGTGTCGGTGGTGAAGAACGGGTTGCCGGTGCCGGCGGCGAACACGACCACCCTGCCCTTCTCCATGTGGCGCTCGGCGCGGCGGCGGATATAAGGCTCGCAGACCGAGGACATCGGGATGGCGGACTGCACCCGGGTGGGGGTGTTGCGCTGCTCCAGCGCCGCCTGCATGGCGAGGGCGTTCATCACGGTGGCCAGCATGCCGATATAGTCGGCCTGGGCGCGCTCCATGCCGGCGGCGGCGCCGGCGACGCCGCGGAACAGGTTGCCGCCGCCGATCACCACGCAGACCTGGACGCCCATGGCGACCACGTCGCCGATATCGACGGCGATAGCGCGGACCGTGTCGTTGTCCAGCCCGTACTCGCGCTTGCCCATCAGGGCCTCGCCCGAGAGCTTCAGCAGGACGCGCTTGTAGAGGGGCTCGTGGGACATACGGCGCAGCTTCCTGGCGATGCGGCGCGCACCCTAGTGGCAGGGCGTGGGGGGAACAAGGTGGGGGTTGGGTGGAGGCGGATTCCGGGTAACTCGCGGCGACCGATTAATTGTTGCTTAAGTCCCTTAACGCAGAATACCGGCGTAGTACGGGAAAAAAGCCAAATGCCGCTTGCGGTCCGACCGCCGCACTCGCCGGCTTGTTTGCACCGGGTCCTTCCCCCGGGCCTGGATCGTCGCCACCCACGGTCCTCCGCCGCGGCTCGCGCGGCCCACCGGCGCCCCAACCGGATCGGTCGCGGCTGAGCTTGGCTATGGCGGCCAACCGCCTCGCGCCGGGTCCTGCCTGACCGCCGACCGGAAAGACCGGCATGGCCAGTTTCTCCTTCCCGTGGAAACCAACGTTGCCACGGCCGGCGCATACAACGATCCGGTCGTGGTGACAGTCACCGACTGATGACTGGAACCGTCCCAGCCGATCAAGCGCGCAATAAAGGCAGCGACCTGCGAAAGCTGCTGATCTCGCTGCTCGCAGCCCCGGCGTTATACCGCATGGCCAGGCCGGCAGCGGCAACCATGAACTGCACGAACACGTTCAGCAATATGCAGTTCGGCTCCATCGACGTCCTTGCGGGACTCGCGATCTCCACATCGGGCATCGGCACCATCAGTTGCACGGGGCGACGCCGAACGCCATCTCCCAATTCTGCGTCAGCGTGCGAGCAGGCCCGGACGCGGTCGGCAATCAACGGAACATGATATCAGGCTCGAACCTGCTGCCATTCAATCTGTATTGGAATTCCGCCGAAACCTATCCCTATGGCAATTACCCAAACAAGCACCTGGGAGGCGGCGAACCGGTCACCGTGCAGGCCAATGGCTCCGGGGTGGTTTATGTGAGCGGGACGGCGTAATACGGGGTCATTCCCAGCGGCCGGCAGAGCGTGGTGCCCGGATCGTACACGGAATACATGGCGCAAGTCAGCTCCCAGATTATTCAATACGGCTCGTTGTATGGCGCTGGCAGTTGCCCAATCGGAGCTTATAGCTCCGAGTTTGCCTTTCCAGGTCTATGCGACCGCCATCACGAACTGCAATTTGCATCGCCGCACCCCCCACCGTGAATTCTGCCGCCCTGCTTCAGCGCCGGGTTCAGCAGCATTAACCATTGCGCGATATAACGTGAGGCGGAAGCACCTCGCGTCGCCCGTCGTCGGCGCTGCGCCTGCCGTCTCTCCGCCTTGTCCGGCGCCGTGGGTACGAGATCACGTCGAGGCACCTGCGAAGCTTGCGGGTCACAGCAGGATTATCCGGGGACGCAGAGCGCTGGAGCCTTGCGACCGCAACATAGCCGCAATGCGACAAATCTTAAGCATCCCGGGGTCGTTGTTCACGGTTTGTTCACTACTTTTTGCGATAAGACCTCACGGCGAAAACCGTCGAACGCAAGGCAACCCGACAGCATCGGCTGATTGGGACCGACGGCAGGCGGGACGACCACAGCGGATTGTTCCTGGCACTGCTTGGGCAGAGGCCTGAGGCTACGAAGATGACAAGTACCATTTCCACGGGCGCAGTTGGCCTCAACAAGGCTGACGTGCCCGGCTCGATACGCGCGAAAAACCAGCCGTTAACTGTCTGTAAGGAACGTCCGAATATGATCCCACGTGATGCCGAAGCGATTCACACAAACGAGATGACGATGCTAAACATGAATCCTGGACTGCACTCTGGCATCTGTTCCGCCCGGATCGGATGGGCACGGCGCAGCCGCATGCGTTCCGCGATCATCGGTCTTGCGGCCATCCTGTCATGGATGTCCGCGGAGCCTATTGCCCAGGCCGGAACGGCCACTGGCACACTGCCAGTGTCGATGACCATCCTGGCCTCCTGCACGATCGGTGCGACAAGTATGGCCTTCACCTCCCAGTTGGGCGCCGGCCTCGTATCGACCGCCGCGACCGCTACAGGGTCGATCTCGGTCACCTGCACGAACCAGGCTCCGTACGCGATTGGCTTGGACAACGGCGCAAACTACTCGACGACGCGCCGCATGGTGTTCGCCAGCACCAACTACCTGCCGTACAACCTGTACACCAACGCGGGCATGACGACACCGTGGTCCACCGCCACCGACAGTGCCACGTGCACGACCTCGACCGATTGCTACACCGGCACCGGCAACGGGTCGGCACAATCGATCAACGTTTACGGCCAGATTCCGACGGTCGCCTCTTCGCCGCCGCCGGGCGCCTATTCTGATACCGTGAATATCACTATCTACTTCTGATCCGGCCGGGGCGGAGTCCAGGCGGGGAAACCGCAAAGCCGCAAAACACTGCCTCCTCGCTACCAAGACTCCGGGCGGAGGCCGCGCGATAGAACAGCAGAAGAAGCATACCGCCATGAAGTCGATCTACCTGCTGGCAATCCTGGCGATGACAGCGTGGTGCGGTGCTGCCGGAACCGCGGCGGCCTCGATACTGCAAGTCGAACCTGTGGTGCTGGAATTCAACGCGCCGGCAGCTTCCGGAACGCTGACGCTCCGCAACAGCGAGGCGGTCGACCTCGCGGTGCAAACCCGCGTGTTCCGCTGGGTACAAACCGACGGGCACGAAAGCCTCGAACCCACAACCGACGTTGCGGCTTCTCCGCCGATCGTCACGCTCGCACCTGGTGAGGACTATACGGTCCGGGTGGTGCGCACATCCAACCGTCCGGTCCAGGGCGAGGAAAGCTACCGCGTGTGGGTGGATCAGTTGCCGGACCCAAAGCGGTTGAGCCAGAGCAATGTCAACATCCTGATCCGCCAATCGATCCCGGTGTTTTTCCGGGCCCGGCAAACCACCCGTCCCAACGTGTCCTGGTCGCTCCAACTCGTGGCTGGCCGGCTGGTGATCGGTGGTACCAACGCCGGCGATGAGCGGTTGCGGGTCGCGTCCCTGCGGCTGCGCGATGAAGCGGGAGCAACGGTCTCTTACGGCAATGGTCTCGTCGGCTACGTGCTTGGCCGGTCATCGATGAATTTCACCATTACGAACCCCCCGCGCGGCTTCGGCGCGAGAGGGGACGTGGCGATCGCCGCCGAGACCAACAACGGGCCAATACATGCAACGGCTCTGTTGCAAACTATGCCGTAGGGCGTTCCTGGTCATCGGCTTGGCGGTCGGGCTTACCCTGCTCTATGGCGCCCGGTCGCCGTACGCAGCGGAACAGCAGAGTGATCTGCAGCTCGATGTGGTGATAAACGGTGCCCCGATCCATATGATCGGCGCTTTCGTGCGGTTTCCCGGCGGCATGATTGGCGCGACCCGGGCCGAGCTCGCGTCGATGGGCTTGCGCACCGATGCGACCCGTTCCACCGCCGACATGGTGATGCTCAACGAAATCCCGACCCTGAAATATACCTACGAGGAGCGCGCACAGCGCATCCGGATCACCGTCGACAACGCCTATCGGCTGCCTCACGTATTCGACCTGAGCAATGGCGCGGGCCCGGTACATCCGCAGGTCGGCTGGGGCATGGTGCTCAACTACGATCTGTTCAGCACCTTCAACATCCCGCTGGATTCCCAGCCTTTCGCGTTTAGCGGCACCTCTCTCACGCTGGACCTGCGCGCATTCTCTCCATTCGGCACGTTCGAACAGTCAGGCATTGTCGATCGCTACAACAACGGTGGCACCAACGTTATTCGGCTCGATACATTCTATCGGTTTTCCGATCCCGACCGGATGATCTCCTGGACCGCCGGCGACACCGTCAACGGCGCCTTGTTGTGGACACGGCCGATCCGCATCGGCGGCATGCAGGTGCAGCGGGATTTCACCTTGCGGCCGGACCTCGTCACCATGCCGATTGCCAATGTGGGCGGCACTGCCGAGGTGCCATCGACGGTGGACCTTTATATCAACAGCACCAGAATCTTCTCGCAGGACGTCGAAACCGGCCCGTTCAGCCTGACCAACATCCCGCTGGTCACCGGCGCCGGCAATGCCCAGATGGTGATCCGAGACTCGTCCGGACACGAAACGGCAACCAACGTCCCGTTTTACGGCTCGGCCAATCTGCTTGCCCCGGGGCTTAGTAGCTGGTCGATGGAAGCCGGCCTGCCACGCTTGTCGTACGGCTCCATCACCGACAACTATCTCGCGCAACCGGTCGCCTCGGCAACCTGGCGGCAGGGCCTCACGAACTGGTTCACCGCGGAGGGCCATGCCGAGGGCGGCAGCGGCATCGCGAACGGCGGATTGGGGATGGCCGCGCGAACCGGGACCTTCGGTGTCGCTACCGCCGCCATTGCGGTCAGCAAGTTTGCTGCGAGCACCGGTGCCGGCGGAAGCCTGTGGGGCATTGGCACGGGTGCGCAGGCCGCGGGCTCCTACGAGACCAACATCCTTGGCATCGTTGTCGATGTCGGGTCGCAACGGACGTTCGGCGACTATGAAGACCTGGCCTCGGCGACCGCAAGGCAGCAGAATATCATCTTCGCCCAGACACCAGTCCCAACCAGCAGTCCCCTCATTCTGCCTGCGGTCAGCGTGGCCCAACTCAACGTCTACGGCAACACGCATGCTCCGCGGGCGTTGGACCGGATCACGGTTGGCGGGCCGCTCCCCTTCGACGCGATATCGAGCTGGAGTGTAAGCGTCATCCACGAGACGGATGCTTCGAACAACGTCTCCAAGCTCGCCTCGGTCTCGTATTCGCGGACGCTGCCGTACAACACTTCCGTGTTCGCGACGGCCTTCAAGGATTTCGGCACCACCGGGAGCGTCGGCATCCTGCTCGGGCTGGCCATTCCGCTGGGCCAAACCGCCGCTATCTCATCAACGGTGTCCAGTGGACAGGGCGGCACGGTCGGCACGCTGGACGCGTCGCATCCGCTCGGTTTCGAGTATGGCAGCGTCGGTTGGCAGGTGCAGGATTCCGAGGGGGCGGCCCCGTCTCGCCAAGCCTCGCTGGCGTATCGTTCGTCCTACATGACGGTCCAGGCCGGAGCGACGCAAACGCGGTCCAGCAGCGGGGCGACACTCGAAGCCACGGGTGCCATCGCGACCATGGGCGGCGACGTGTTCTTCTCTGACCGGATCGACGATGCGTTCGCCGTGGTGGACGCCGGAGCACCCGACATCGATGTGTCGTACGAAAACCGGCCAGCCGGGACAAGCGATTCGCAAGGCAAGGTGTTGGTACCGACGTTGCGATCGTATCAGCAGAACAAGATATCCATCGATCCGGCCAACCTTCCGGTGGATGCCGAGATCGGGTCGATCAGTGAGAACGTCATCCCCGCCGATCGGAGCGGGGTCCTGGTCCCCTTCAAGGTGCAAAGCGATACGACCTCCGCGCTCGTCGTCTTCGTGCGCGCCGACGGTCATGTCGTGCCGGCGGGATCGACGGCGCACCTGGACGGCGGCGGTGAATTCATCGTCGGGTATGATGGGATGGCGTTCATCAAGGGGCTCGCCGGATCGAACCAGGTGACCGTCGATCTTGGCGAGGGTAACTGCCGCGCCAGCTTCGCTTTCAAGCCGCGCCCAAAGTCGCAGGTGCGGATCGGACCGGTGACGTGCCGGTGAGGCGTGGCAGGTCCGCTATCACGATTCCCCGATGATCAGCCGAAGCTTGTTCGCCAGTTCCTCCCGCCGGTACGGCTTGCGCAGCACGTCCATCTGCTCCGGCAAGCCATGCTCCTCGGTCAGTGCCGAGGCGGTGTAGCCGGATGTCAGCAACACCTTCAGGTCGCCGCGCAGACGTTGCGCCTCCATCGCGAGCTGCGCGCCGTTCATCCCGCCCGGCATCACCACATCCGAAAACAGCACGTCGATGCCGGGATCCGACCGCACGATCTCCAGCGCCTCGCGCGCATCCGTCGCGGTCTTGACGTCGTAGCCCAGTTCCACCAGTCCGCTCACCGCGACGTTCAAAACATCCGGATCGTCTTCCACCACCAGAACCGTCTCGTGGCCTTGCGCGGCCCGGATCGGCACAATTCCGATCGGCTCGGCCTTGGCCGCAGGCTCGGTGGATTTCGGCAGATACATCTCCACGGTGGTGCCGTGGCCCAGCCTGGACTCGATGCGCACCATCCCGCCGGCGCCGCGCACGAACCCGTACACCTGGCTCAGGCCGAGACCGGAGCCCTTGCCGATCTCTTTGGTGGTGAAAAACGGTTCGAAGGCGCGGGCACTGTCCTCCGGCGTCATACCGCAACCGGCGTCGCTGACGCTGACCAGCGCGTAGTCTCCCGCCGGCACATCCGCCAACGTCCCGGCCGCCAGGGCAATGTTGCGCGTGGCGATGACAATGCGCCCCTCGCCGTCGATCGCGTCGCGCGCGTTCAGCACCAGGTTGACCAGCGCAGTCTCGAACTGCGTCCGATCCAGCCGTGCCGGCCACAACACCGGACTGAGCTGCGTGACCACGTCCACTTGCTCTCCGGTGGCCGGCGACACGAAGGTTTCCAGGTTGGCGATCACCTCGTTCGGATTCAGTACCTCGGGCCGCAGCACCTGCTTGCGCGCGAAGGTCAGTAGCTGCTGGGTCAGTTGCGCGCCACGTTGGGCGGCCTGCATCGCCAGGCCCACCAGGCGCTGGTTGCGCGGCGTCAGGCCAGGGTCGCGCAGCAGCAGGTCCAGGCCGCCGGTGACGACGGTGAGCAGATTGTTGAAGTCGTGCGCGACGCCGCCGACGAGCTGGCCGATCGCCTCGAACCGCTGGACACGGGCGAATTCCGCACGCGAGCGGGTCAGTTCCGCGTTGCGCGTCTCCGCCAGGTCCAGGGCATCCGTCAGGTCGGAGTACAGCCGGTTCGTCTCGAACAGCAGGATGCACAGCACGAAGCTGGCGGCGAGAAGTCCGTAGACGCGGCCGGCATAGAAGCCGAAATCGTAACGGTGGGCGCCGAGCACGGCGGAGAAGCCGATGTCCAGCGACCAGGCCAGCAGCACCACCATGAGCCACAGGTCCAGCACGGTCGGCGCGCCGCGGAACCACAGCACCAGCAGCACCGCGACGGTGATCCCCCACATGGCTGGGCTGAAGCCCTTGGTGAGCATCAGCGAATAATCGCTGCCGCGCATCACGACCGGCAACAGATCGTGCCCTGCCGTGACGAACGCCGTCAGTCCGATGACCAGCAGCGCCACCAGGCCGATGGCGATCGCGATAGCCAGGCCAGGGGCGATGCGCAGCGTATCGGGCACGTGGCGGGGACGCAGCGCGTACGCCAGCACGAACAGCGGAAAGCCGGCATGCCAAAACACGTAGAGCCACGCTGTGGTCTGCGGCCCGGCGTGCAACAAACCGGTCTCCGAGAACACCCCCGGATACGACAAGGCGTGCGGCACGATCATCAGCGCATCGAACAGGTAACCGGCCGCCAGCAGCAGCAACGCGCGCGAGCGCAGCCGCATGAACTGGCTGAACAGCAGCGCCGCGGTGATCATGTCATTGATCCACAGCGCGGCTTCGTAGCTTGGAATGAAGGCCGGGACCCGCGGCAGGGGCGAGCGCACGAACGGCAGCCCGACCAGGAACGCCAGCAGGGACACGATGACCACAACCCACGCGAGGCGTTTCTCGCCGGGACGGGCAGGTTCGGTGGAGAGAAAGACCTGGCGCGGTTCGGTCTGGTTATCGACCCGTGTCATCGCTCACTCTGAGCAGTGTCTGGGAACGGATCAAAGGTGGCGGCAGGCTCCTGCGAACGAGTGGCGGAGTCAATTCATTCCGGTGCGCTGACCGGACACGCCGCCAGGCTGCGCGGCAGCAACCGGTCGCGTGCGGCGGCAGGACACCATGATGGCCGCGCGGCCTGCGCATGGCGTCCTCGCCAGAGGGAAGCAGGTTGCGCGACAACGTGGGCGGCAGGTTGCGCGACAACGTCGGCGACCGCGCCATCGGCGACCGCAGGCATGCCGCGATAACGCTGCGCAGCAGCCCGGGTTGCTCAGCGGCGGGTGGACGATGCGGACGGCGACCTGTTCACGCCGGTCGTGGCGGTGGATGCTGGTTGCCAGCACCGGCGAGGCAATGCGGAGGGCAGACCGACATGACGCAGTTCATCACCGTAACGACTCTGGCGACCGGCGCGACCGAGCGGATCAATGTGGCAATGATTTGCCGTTATTTCACCAGCCAGAACGATTCTGTCGCGCAATTGCCCGGTGCGCCGGCCCCTGCCGCATCCACCACGATCTTCCTGGCTGGCGGCGCCGAACTTTACGTGAGCGAAACCCTGGCAGCGGTCGATGCGCTGATCGGCGACGCGAGCAAGACCGCGATCATCTCGGCCGGATGACGGGGTAGCCGCCAACCACGTCGCCAGCCGGGAGAGGCGCCGCCCACCGGCGCGGCGTCGTGCATCCGGCCGCGGTGCGGCGCGGTCGGCCCGGGCGCAGGCGGCGCGGCTCGGGCCGGTTTGGCCGCACGCCGCCGGGCGAGCCGGCCGCGCTGCGGTCCGCGTCCGGCGCCGACACGCCGCCCCCGGTTACACCCCCGCGGTCGCGGCCACTTCCGAGGCGAAGTCGGGGCCCTGCGGCTTGTCGATGCCCTCGCCCAACTGGAACCGCTCGAAGCCGACCAGCTTGACGCCGGCCTTTTGCAGCACCGCCTTCACGCGGCTCTCGCCGTCATGCACCCAGACTTGCTCCAGCAGCACGACTTCCTCGTAGAACTTGCGAATGCGGCCCTCCACCATCTTCTCGATGATGTTGTCCGGCCGGCCCGACTGACGCGCCTGTTCGATCAGGATCGCCTTCTCCCGCTCCAGCGCCGCCGGATCGACGCTGTCGGTGTCCAGCGCCATTGGCCGGGCCGCGGCGATGTGCATGCCCATCTGGCGGCCGAGCGTCGCCAGCACCTCCAGTTCGCCGGGACCCTGCACGGCGACCAGCACGCCGATCTTGCCCAGCCCCGGCCGCAGCGCCGCGTGCACGTAGGTCGCCACCACCCCGTCCGTCACGCTCAGCCGCTTGGCGCGGCGCAGAGTGATGTTCTCGCCGATCGTCGCGACGAGCTGCGTGAGGTGCTCTGCCACGGTCACGGCGCTGTCGGGGTATTGCGCCGCCTTGATCGCCTCCAGGTCGTCGCCGACGGTCAGCGCCAGCCTGGCCACCGTCTCGACGAAGGCCTGGAATTGCACGTTGCGGGCGACGAAGTCGGTCTCGGCGTTGACCTCCACCATCGCGGCACGTTGCGGGGCGGAGGCGACACCGATCAGCCCCTCGGCGGCAACGCGGCCGGAGCGCTTGGCCGCGGCGGCGAGGCCCTTCTTGCGCAGCCAGTCGACCGCGGGCTCGATCTCGCCGCCGGTCTCGGTCAGCGCCTTCTTGCAGTCCATCATGCCCGCGCCGGTCTTCTCGCGCAGGTCCTTCACCAGGGCAGCGGTGATTTCAGGCATGGGTTCGCCCTCCTGTCAGGCGTGCGCTTCGGCGGGGACTTCGACATCCGGCATGGCTTCCGGAGGCAGGTTCTCGGCGCCGCCGATATCCGCGCCCGAGGCCGCCATTTCGGCGCTGATCCCGTCCAGCACCGCGCCGGACACCAGGTCGCAATACAGGGTGATGGCGCGGATCGCGTCGTCGTTGCCGGGCACCGGATAGGTGACGCCGGTCGGGTCGGAGTTGCTGTCGAGGATCGCCACCACCGGGATGTGCAGCTTGTTGGCTTCCTCGACCGCCAGCTTCTCCTTGTTCGTGTCGATGATGAACAGGATGTCCGGCAGGCCGCCCATCTCCTTGATGCCGCCCAGCGCGCGCTCCAGCTTGTCGCGGTCGCGGGTGATCTCCAGCACCTCTTTCTTGGTCAGGCCGCCGGTGTCGCCGGCCAGCAGCTCCTCGATCTGGCGCAGGCGCTTGATCGAGCCGGTGATGGTCTTCCAGTTGGTCAGCGTGCCGCCGAGCCAGCGGTGGTTGACGTAGTACTGGCCGCAGCGCTTGGCCGCCTCCGCGACGTATTCGGCGGCGGCGCGCTTGGTGCCGACCAGCAGCACGCGGCCGCCGGCGGCGGTGGTGTCGCGCACGGCGCGCAGGGCGCGGTCCAGCAGCGGGACGGTCTGCTGCAGGTCGATGATGTGGACCTGGTTGCGCACGCCATAGAGGTAGGGCCCCATGCGGGGGTTCCAGCGGCGGGTGTGGTGGCCGAAATGCACGCCGGCTTCGAGAAGCTGGCGCAGGGTGAACTCGGGCATCGCCATGGTGGCGGGTCCTTTCGCGCGTCCGGTTGTGCCTCCGCGGGGCTGCGTCTTGCGACACCGGAACCCGGGTCGGGAGACATGCGACGGCATGTGCCTGGCCGGGAAAGGCGCCCCGCGTGTGAATTACCGGGCGGCTTGCGGCCGTCCGGCGGCGGGGGATATGGCGGAACCGCGGGACCGGCGCAAGGGTTGGGCCGGTCATGGCTGCCACGGCAGTGCGTTTCGGCTCGCCCTCCCCGCCATCAATCGTCGCGCGTGCGCGACCCGGCATCCGTGGCAGCAGGCGGGGCGTATTGCCGCAACGAGATAGCCATGCTGCCGCTGATCGAAGCCATCGCGCCGAGATCGCCGAGCTCTGCCGACGCTTCCACGTCGGCCGGCTGGACGTATTCGGCTCAGCCGCGCGTGGCACCGACTTCGACCCTGCGCGCTCCGACGTGGACCTGCTGGTCAGCGACACGCCCGGCCACAGCCCGGACATCGGCGCATACCTCGACTTGCAGGACGCGCTGGCCGAATTGCTCGGCCGGTCGATCTGATCATGGAGGACGCGGTGGAGAACCGGTTCGTCCGAGCCGGCATCGAGCGCTCCAGGCAGCCGCTGTATGGACCATGATCCACGCGCCTGGCTGTAGGACGTCACCCAGGCGGCAGACCGGATCACCGCATTCATCCAGGGGCGGAGCTTTGCCGATATAGCTTGCCGACGCGATGTTGCGGGCCGCGGTCGAACGCCGGTTCGAGATTATTGGTGAGGCGCTCAGCCAATTGTCGAAGGAAGCACCGCACCTGGCCGCGCGCACTCCAACCCTGCGGCGCGCCGTCGCTATGCGCCATGTACTGATCCATGCGTATCGCCGGGTAGATCACGTGGCCGTCTGGGAGACGGCACAGGACGATCTACCGGATTTGCGCGCGCAGGCGGCTGGATTGCTCGCCGAGCTGGGGGAACAACCCAGGGCCATCGCACTTGGCAGATCTTCACCGCCGTCGGTCGAATGATGTGGGGAATTGTAGCAAGAAAACAAGCAAGAGTAGAAATCAAGGATAAACACAGATTGCACGTATTAAGTCACAGATTAAGTCACAGAAAGCAAGAATTCTTTCTATATTTGACTTGATCTTTGACTTAATTCGTGCAATCTGTGTTAAATCTTGATTCGTTGCCTGCTTTGCTGCGGTACCCTGCCGGTGCTCGGCAGTTGATCGGGCCGCTGGGAGCCCAAATGCGATCATCCTGGGGAACCACCGTAGCGACGGCGCATGGCTGTCGCGTAACCACGCCAAACCTGCTAACGGCTGCGGTTCCCGTATCGCGCGCAGTCGACATGATCTCGCGCACGGCCACCAGGAGGGGACGCCAATGCGCCACGCCCGCATGACCGGGTACTTGCTTGCGAGCGCCATCGCCATCGCAGCGGCGATACCGGACCTCGCCCGGGCACAAACCGGCGCACCGCCGAGCATCGACCTGCCCAACCCCTACGCACCTGCCACGTCGTTCGGCCAGCTTCCCGCCGGCCGCTCCTGGGGCGGGACGACGGCGGTCGCGGTCGATCGCGACGGCAAGAGCGTCTGGGTGTTCGAGCGCTGCGGCGGCGAAAGCTGCGCCGAGTCGAAGCTGCCGCCGATCCTGCACTTCGACCCCTCCGGCAAGCTGCTGGCGAGCTTCGGTGCCGGCATGTTCGTATTCCCGCACTGCATCGCCGTCGATCACGACGGCAACGTGTGGGTCACCGATGCCGACGGCAAGAACGGCAAGGGCGAGCAGGTGGTGAAGTTCAGTCCGACCGGCAAGGTGCTGCTGACCTTGGGCAAGGCGGGCATGCCGGGCGACGCTCCAGGCTTCTTCAACCGACCGTCCGGCGTGGCGATCGCGCGCAACGGCGACATCTTCGTGGCCGACGGGCACGGCGGGGATTCGAATGCCCGGGTGGTGAAATTCTCGAAGACCGGCAAGTTCCTGACGGCGTGGGGCAAGCAGGGCAGCGCGGCGGGCGAGTTCGATACGCCGCACGCCATCGCGGTGGACTCGCACGAACGGGTCTATGTCGCCGACCGGTCGAACAACCGGATCCAGGTCTTCGATGCGGGCGGCAAATTCATCGCTGATTGGCGGCAGTTCGGCCGGCCGAGCGGCGTGACGATCGATGCGAACGACGTGATCTATGTGGCGGATTCGCAGACCGTGGACAAGACGGGCTGCACCACCGATCCAGGCTGCCGCCGCGGCATCCGGATCGGCAACGCGGCGGACGGTGTGGTGAAATACTTCATTCCGCGCCCGGCGGGCGACCTGGTCGGGCCGGAAGGCGTGGCCGTTGACGCCGCCGGGACGGTCTATGGCGCATCGAACGAAGGCAAACGGGTCGACCGGTTCAGCAAACAATAAGATCGGGGGCACCGGGCACCTGGTGTCGGCCCGGCGTCGCCCGCCTTCCCTTCCGCCCCTGCTCGTGCATAGCTGCGCCATCCAGGCCCTGATAACGCGGACATCAAGGAGACGCCCATGACTGCGCTGCCGCCGTACCACGTCTCGGCGTTCAACACTGCCAAGGCATCGGAAAACAAGATCCACGACGACGCCACCGCGAAGCGCTTCGGCTTCCGCGGCGGGCTGGTCGGTGGCGTGCACGTCTATGCCTACATGGCGCACCTGCCGGTGCAGCGCTGGGGCCGCGCCTGGCTCGAACGCGGCACCGGCGAGGCACGCTTCGGCAAGCCGGTGTATGAAGGCGACATCGCCGAGATCACCGCCGTGGAAGATGCCAACGGCCTGGAGTTGCAGGTGACCAGCATGGGCGTGCTGTGCGCCACCGGCCGCGCGGCGTTGCCGGAAGCGGCGCCCGCCGTCGCGGTCAACGATTTTTCCCCGGCCACCCCGCCGGCGCACGACGCCCGCCCGCCCGCCGACGCGCACTCGCTGCCGGTCGGCAAGTGGCTGGGGATGCACAAGCTGACGGTCACGCCGGCGTACCAGACGCAGGATCTGGCGGACACGCGCGAGACGGACCCGCTGTACGCGGCGGAGGGCATCGTGCATCCCGGCACCATCCTGCGCTGCTGCAACTGGGCTTTGTCGCACAACGTGGTGCTGCCGGCCTGGATGCACATGGGCAGCACGGTGCAGAACCTGGCGGTGGCGCGCGTCGGCGACACGCTGGGCGTGCGCGCCCGCGTGACGAAAAACTATGAGCACAAGGGCCATAAATGGGTGGAGATCGACGCCCTGGTGCTGGCGAACGAGCGCTCGCCGATCGCGCGCGTCACGCATATCGCGATCTACCGGCCGCGGCAGTTGGCCGAGGCGGCCTGACGCCCACGCCGCGCCCATCTTTTGTCATGACGCGTTGACCGCCGGCCGGCGGCGGCCGACCCGCGCTGGATGAACCTGCGGCGCTTACCGGGAGGGGGAGGGGAAGCAGTCTCTTGCGAGAAGCGCCGACGCCGCGCAATGGCGTGACACCCCGCGCCGCCGCTTGCCAATGCCGCGCACTGTGGCAGGTTGAACCACGGTAGACGGCACACGCGGCACAGCAAGCCATGCTCACGCCACGGTGATTGCGACAGGACGGAGAAACAGCAATGCAGATCGGTGTGGTCGGCCTCGGCCGGATGGGCGCCAACATCTCGCGCCGGCTGATGCGCGCGGGACATTCCTGCGTGGTGTGGGACGCGAACGCCGCCGCCGTGCAGGGCCTCGGCAAGGAGGGCGCGCAGGGCGTCGGCGGCCTGGCCGATGTCGTGCAGGCGCTGACCGAGAAGCCGCGCGCGGTCTGGGTGATGCTGCCGTCGGGCAAGATCACCGAACAGACGATCGAGCAACTTGGCACGATGCTGTCGGCCGGCGACATCATCATCGACGGCGGCAACAGCAACTGGAAAGACGACGTGCGGCGCGGCAAGGCGCTGCAACAGAAGGGCATACGCTATGTCGATTGCGGCACCTCCGGCGGCGTATGGGGACTGGAGCGCGGCTACTGCCTGATGATCGGCGGCACGCCGGAGGCGGTGCAGCACCTCGATCCGATCTTTGCCGCGCTCGCCCCGGGCGTCGGCACGATCGAGCGCACGCCTGGCCGCGAAGGCCACGACCGGCGCGCCGAGCATGGCTACATCCATGCCGGCCCGGTCGGCGCCGGACACTTCGTGAAGATGGTGCATAACGGCATCGAATACGGCATGATGCAGGCCTTCGCGGAAGGCTTCGACATCCTGCGCAACCGCCGCTCCGCCAAGCTGCCGGCGGATGAGCAATTCGAACTCAACCTGGGCGACATCGCCGAGGTGTGGCGGCGCGGGTCCGTGGTGGCGTCCTGGTTGCTCGACCTGACCGCGAGCGCGCTGGCCACCGACGAGCACCTGGAGAAATTCTCAGGCTACGTGGACGATTCCGGCGAGGGCCGCTGGACCATCGAGGCGGCGATCGAGGAAGCGGTGCCGGCCGAAGTGCTGGCCGCATCGTTGTTCGTGCGCTTCCGGTCGCGCCAGGAGCATACGTTTGCCGAGAAGATTCTCTCCGCCATGCGCTTCGGCTTCGGTGGCCATGTCGAGGCCGCGCTCGAGGCGGCGGAAAAGAAATGATGGCCGGATCAAGTCCGGCCATGACGACCGAAGGGCGGGCATGCGCCCGCAACTACACATGACCATCGCGGTGATGATGGGCGTCTCCGGCAGCGGCAAGACGACCATCGCCGAGGGTGTGGCGCAGCGCGAGGGCTGGACGTTGCTGGAGGGCGACCGGTTCCACCCGGCCGCCAATGTCGAGAAGATGCGCCACGGCCACCCGCTGACCGACGAGGATCGCTGGCCCTGGCTGCGTGCCATCGCCGCGGCGATCGACGCGATGCGCGCACGCGGCGAGTCCGCGGTGGTGGCGTGTTCCGCGTTGAAGCGCGCCTATCGCGACATCCTGATCGGCGACCGGCCCGACGTGGTGCTGGTGTATCTGCGCGGCGACCAGGCGCTGATCGCGGCGCGCATGGCAGCGCGCAAGGGGCACTTCATGCCGGCCGCGCTGCTGGACAGCCAGTTTGCCACGTTGGAAGAACCGGGTCCGGACGAACATCCGCTCACCGTGTCGATTGCCCCGCCGCCGCAGGCGATCGTCGATGAGGTGGTGCGGCAACTGGAGGAACGCACCGCATGAGCGAGCCCTTCGCGATCTACCCCAGCCTGCGCGACCGCGTGGTGTTCATCACCGGCGGCGGCAGCGGGATCGGCGCCGAGGAGGTGACGCAGTTCGCGGCACAAGGCGCCAAGGTGGCGTTCGTCGACATCGCCGACGAACCGTCGCGCGCGCTGGTGGCGAAGCTGCGCGACGCCGGGCATCCCGCACCGCTTTACCAACACTGCGACCTGCGCGACATCGCGGCGTTGCGCGCGGCGATTGCCGCAGCGGCGCGGCAACTGGGACCCATCACGGTACTGGTCAACAACGCCGCCAACGATCAGCGCCACCAATGGGAAGACGTGACGCCGGAATTCTGGGACGAGCGGATGGCGACCAATCTGCGCCACCAGTTCTTCGCCATCCAGGCGGTGGCGCCGATGATGCGCGCGGCCGGCGGCGGCTCGATCATCGATTTCGGTTCGGTGAGCTGGCATAACATGCAGGGCGGCATGCCCGCCTACACCACAGCGAAGGCCGGCGTGGAAGGACTGACCCGCGGCATGGCGCGCGACCTGGGCGGCGACAAAATCCGGGTGAACACGGTGATCCCCGGCTGGATCATGACCGAGCGCCAGGTCACGCTGTGGCTGACGCCGGAGGCGGAAGAAAACCTGATGCGGCTGCAAAGCCTGAAAGAGAAGGTGATGCCCGCCGATGTCGCGCGCCTGGTGCTGTGGCTCGCAGCGGATGACAGCCGGATGTGCAGCGGGCAGTTGTGGGTGGTGGACGGCGGCCGGTGGTAACGCCAGAGACTCCCCCTCTGCCGCTTCGCGGGAGAGGGGACGTAAATCCGAGGGGAAACGCCATGTGGGAACCGAGCCAACGCTATCCTGATCCGGCCGTGCAGGTGCTGGATGCCAGCTTCAACCAGTATCGTTGGCCGCTCGCCTCGGTCGAGCAATTGGCGACCGGCTGCCGCTGGTCCGAAGGCCCGGTCTATGTCGGCGACGGACGCTATGTCCTGTGGAGCGACATTCCCAACGACCGCATCCTGAAATGGGAGGAAGAGACCGGCGCAGTCAGCGTGTTCCGCAAGACCTCGTACAACGCCAACGGCAACACGCGCGATCGCCAGGGACGGCTGGTCACCTGCGAGCATCGCGGCCGCCGCGTCACCCGCACGGAATATGATGGCTCCATCACCGTGCTGATGGACCACCACCAGGGCCGCCGGCTGAATTCGCCGAACGACGTGGTGGTGAAGTCCGACGGCTCCATCTGGTTCACCGATCCGGTGTTCGGCATCCTCGGCTATTACGAGGGCGAAAAAGCCGAGCCCGAGCTGCCGGCCGTGGTGTATCGCATCGACGGTCAGACCGGCGAGGCGAGTGTTGTCGCCGATGACGTGGACGGCCCGAACGGCCTGGCCTTCTCGCCCGATGAGTCGATCCTCTACGTGGTGGCGTCGCGCGCGCAGCCGACCCGCAAGATCGTCGCCTACGACGTGGTCGGCGGCACGCGGCTCAGCAATAAGCGGGTGTTCATCGATGCCGGTCCCGGCACGCCGGACGGCTTCCGTGTCGATATCCACGGCAATCTGTGGTGTGGCTGGGGGATGGGCGACGCGGAACTCGACGGCGTGCGCATCTTCAACAATGCCGGCGCGCCGATCGGCCACATCGCCCTGCCGGAGCGCTGCGCGAACCTGTGCTTCGGCGGCCGCTGGCGCAACCGGCTGTTCATGGCCGCGAGCCACAGCCTCTACGCGCTGTACGTGAATACGCAGGGTGCGCCCGGAGGTTGATGAACGCGCGGCGCCGACGATTGGCCGACGCGTCGATCTCGCGCGCCGGGAGCAAGCAAGCAAATTCACCACAAAGACACAAAGGCACGAAGACATGAATCTTCGTGCCTTGGTGTCTTTGTGGTGCAACTGCTTGCTTGCCGACGGACCGCCGCGGCCTGGCGGATTTGGCAGCAATGGCATCGAAACGTGAGAGTCGGTGCACCGGCCTGCTGCCGGCACGCGGCCAACCCATCGGCCCTGCCCGCTGTGCAACAGGGGAACCCTGCTCGTCGGCCTGACTTGCGCCGCGGACCTTCTCAGACTCAGCCGCGCGTCAGGTCAATCGTGACGCTGCCCGACAGCGTTTCGCCAGGCTGCAATACGTGCATGCCCTGGCCGGGCGGCAGGCCGGAACGGTTGATCGCATCCGGCACATGGCTCACCGGCTCGACGCAGAAGACGTTGTCGTGGGGTGGCGTATAGACTTGCAGGTGACGGAATGCGGCGCCGGCGGTGATCGTTACGCCGCCGCCGATGCCGCCGATCCGCGCCGTGCGGTTCCAGGTGGTGAAGCAATTGTCCAGCCGTGCCGTGCCGATCGGCAAGCCGTTCGCATGGTCCCACGCGCGCGGCAGCGAAACATGCCGCGCCGGCAAGGCATCCTCGCCGTTGAGCCACACCCCGTCTGCCTGGAATTGCAACGTGACGCCGGCGCGGCGGCCGAAATAGGGATGCAGACCGATGCCGGCCGGTGCCGTACCGGTATGCCGATTGGTGACGCTCAGGGCGATGCGAAGCTGCGTATCGGCCAGCGTGCAGGCCAGCGCGGCATCGAACGGGAATGGCCAGGCGCCGGCCCGACCGCCGGCCGCATCGTGGTGCAGCGTCAGGCTTGCCGCGTTGTGCGAAACGTCCCCGACGCTCCAGCTCCGTTGCCAGCCGACGCCATGGATGGCGTGCGGGTGGTCGCCGAAATTGCGCTCGAGTTGATAGGCGCGACCCTGCCAGGCGAAGCGGGCGAGACCGATGCGGTTACAGAACGGCACCAGCGGGAAGCAGGCAAAACCGCGCACCTCGCCGCGCAGGATCGCCTCCGGCAGCGGGCGGCGCAGCACCGGCGTGCGATCGTCCATCCAGCCGAGCACCGCGCCGCCGTACTCGGGCGTCAGCACGACTGACGCCTGGTCATCCTGCAAGTGCAGCATCGCCACCTCTCCGCGGTCGGCGGCGAGCCTAGCGCGTCGCAGACCCGCGGCGTAAATCGGCCGGGAATCGACGGGGGAACCTGGGTGGACGAGGTTGACTGCATCGTGGTCGGGGCGGGCGTGGTCGGCCTGGCCGTGGCGCGCGCCCTGGCACTGGCCGGACGCGAGGTGATCGTGCTGGAAGCCGCAGCCGGCATCGGCACCGCAACATCCTCGCGCAACAGCGAGGTGATCCATGCCGGCATCTACTATCCCGCCAACAGCCTGATGGCGCGGTTCTGCGTCGCCGGCCGCCGCGCGCTGTATCCGTACTGCCGGGAGAAGGGCGTGCCGCATCGCAACTGCGGCAAGCTGATCGCCGCGACCAACGCCGAGGAGGACTCGTTGCTGGCCGGCATCAAGCGGCGCGCCGAGGCGAACGGCGTCGAAGGCATGCGCGTGCTGTCTGCCGCCGAGGCGATCGCGATGGAGCCGAACCTGCGCTGCACCAGCGCACTGCATTCGCCGGCGACCGGCATCATCGACAGCCACGCGTACATGCTGGCGTTGCAGGGCGATGCGGAAAATGCCGGCGCGATCATGGCGTTTCTCAGCCCGGTCATCGGCGCAAACGTGGTGCGCGGCGGCGTGGAAGTCGCCGTCGGCGGCAGCGAGCCGACGCATCTGCGCTGCCGCCTGCTGGTCAATTCCGCCGGGCTGCACGCACCCTGGCTGGCCGGCAAGATCGCCGGCATGCCGGCCGATCGCGTGCCGACCGCCTATTACGCGAAAGGCAATTATTTCACCTTGTCCGGCCGCTCGCCGTTCTCGCGGCTGATCTATCCGGTGCCGGTGCCGGGCGGCCTGGGCGTGCATCTGACGGTCGACCTCGGCGGCCAGGCGCGCTTCGGGCCGGATGTGCAATGGATCGACGACATCGACTACACGGTCGATCCGGCGCGCGCCGACAGCTTCTATGCAGCGGTGCGCAAATACTGGCCGGATTTGCCGGACGGCGCGTTGCAGCCGGGCTATGCCGGCATCCGCCCGAAGATCGTGCCGCCAGGCAAGCCGGCCCAGGATTTTGTCGTGCAGGGACCGCAGACCCACGGTGTGCCGGGGTTGATCAATCTGTTCGGCATCGAATCGCCCGGGCTGACCGCGTCGCTGGCGCTCGCCGGGCATGTGCTGGAAGTGGCGGCGACCGGTTGATGCAACCGGCCCGACCCGGCATCCTGCGGCACCGAACGATAAATCCGAAGAGGGAGACGTCGCCGATGCGATTCCTGACAGGCTGCCTGGTGTGCCTTGGCGGTTTGCTGTGGCAGACCGCGGCCGGCCTGGCCGATCCGCTTCCGGCGGTGGCCGAAGCCAGCAACATGCAGTTGATCGGCCACAGCAACCTGAACGGTGCCGGCAAGGGTGGCGAGGGCCTGGCGATGCACCGGTATCCCGACGGCCGCCGCGTGCTGTTCCTGGCGCATGAATCGGCGCCGATGTGTTTCAGCGTCATCGACGTGACGCAGCCGGAAGACCCCAAGGTCGTCACGCAAATTCCCATGGACGTGCCGTACGCGCGGTGCAATTCGCTCGGCCTGTCCGGCACGACGCTGGCGGTGGCGCACCAGGTGGACCAGGTTGGGCAGGACCATGCCGGCATGGATGTGTACGACGTTGCCGATCCGGCGCATCCGAAGCAATTGTCGCATTTCGATACGTCGGGACCGCATTCGCGCGGCGTGCATTATCTGTGGTTCACCGACGGGCACTGGGCGTATCTCTCCACCGGCGCCAAGGACTTTACCCCGCACAACAAGCTGGACGACCAGTTCCTGATGATCGTCGATATGCACGACCCGGCACATCCGACGGAGACCGGACGCTGGTGGCTGCCCGGCACGCGCGTGGGCGACAAGGCGCCGCAGCCGCCGCGCGTGGCGCCATTCGATTCCGGCATTCGCATGCACACGCCGGTCTGGACTCCGGAACACCCGGACCGGCTCTATGTCGGCTGGATCGATGGCGGGTTGGTGATCCTCGATATTTCTGACCGGGCGCATCCGAAGCTGGTGATGCATCGGTCGTGGCAGTCGCTGGGCAACGGGTTCGCGCACACGCTGCTGCCGATCCCATCGCGCAACCTGATGATCCAGACGGAAGAGGCGACGGGGAACAACTGCAAGGACTGGCCGAAGCGCGACTGGGTGTGGGACATCAGCGACGCAACGGCACCCGTCGTGCTGTCGGTGCTGCCGCCGCCGGCGGACAAGGACGCGCTGTGCAAGGCGGGCGGCCGGTTCGGCGCGCATAACATCGCGCAGAACCAGGCGGGACAGCCGGTGCGTATCCTGAGCAAGACGGTGGTTGGCAGCTTCTTCAATGGCGGCGTGCGCGCCTATTCGATCGAGAACCCGAACGCGCCGGTGGAGATCGGCTATCTGGTCGATGCGGCACCGCCGGGCAATGCGACGCACACGATCCAGATCAACGATGTCTATGTGGACGACAACGGGCTGATCTATGCCAACGACCGGCTCAGCGGCGGCCTGGATATCATCAAGTACACCGGGACGGTGCCGCTGCAGTAGCGGGCGACGATCGGGCGAACCGGGCGATAGAGCCTCATGCGCGCCAATTTAAGGGCGAGTTGCTCCGGCGGACCCGCCTCGCCATGGCGGGCGAAGACCCATGAGCGTTAAACAAGGCGGCTGGAAAGCAAGCCGGTGACATCCCGGTCGATCGCATTTGGGCCGCCGCGTGGCCTGATGAGTACCCCGCTGTCCAATGCTGGGCACGCGGGTCAAGGAAGCAAGGAAGCAAGGAAGCAAGGAAGCAAGGAAGCAAGGAAGCAAGGAAGCAAGGAAGCAAGCGTTTAACACAGATTTTCACAGATTAAGTCACAGATTAGAAATGTTTTCCGCCCGTGCAAAAATTATAAATGTTACGTGATGGGGATAATTATTCCTAATCTGTGACTTAATCTGTGAAAATCTGTGTTAAACGCTTGCTTGCTTGCTTGCTTCCTTGCTTTTCTTTCTGCTCCCCCCAATCACCGACCTGGCGGCCAGGCGGTAGCAGCCAATACCGCGCACCCGGTCGCGTGCGATCTCCATGCGTGACACCCGTCGCGCCACCCCGGCGGCGAGCGTCCGGATGCAGGCTACGATCGGCGTCCACGGGGCAAAGCCCCTGGCCTTCCTTCGGTTCGCACGGTCCCCCTGGCGCTACCCCCGCCGCACCGGCTCGCGCGTCACCACCACGCCGTCGCTCTCGCTCAGCCGCACCAGGTTGACCGTCCCGGCGAGATCGGGCGAGCCGGAATAGTAGGCCGGCACGACGCCGTTGCCGACCTGCGCCGGACGGTTCCAGTGGCCAAGCGCGAGATAGTCGGCGCCGGTCGCGGCGATCTCGGCGTCGCTGATCAGCCAGGACGGGCGCAACGGCGGCACGCCATCGGCCTCGTAATGACCGTGCGCCAGGGTGATGTGCCA
Source organism: Acetobacteraceae bacterium (assembly GCA_049522565.1). Lineage (GTDB taxonomy): Bacteria > Pseudomonadota > Alphaproteobacteria > Acetobacterales > Acetobacteraceae > JASHVB01. The sequence continues at coordinate 16,937 of JBEKNT010000003.1, read as the reverse complement.
GCGCGCGGCGCGCGGCCGCGGCGAACGCAATGGCACCATGTTGTCGTAGTGGTGGTGCGCGTGCCCCCAGATCTCCAGTTCGTGGCCCGGGAATGCCACCGCCTGTTCATGCGTCAGGCCCAGCACGTGGACATGCGGCAGTTCGGTCATGGCGCTGCGGCGATACACCGAGTCGGGCGTCAGCGGATCGTGGTTGCCGGGGAGAATGACCACCGGCCGGCCCGCATCGGCCAGCAATTCCGTCACGCGTTGCAGGATCGCGGCGCTCTGGCGGTTGTTGTCGAACGTGTCGCCGACCAGCAGCACGACATCCGCGTCCACCTCGCGCGCGGTATCCAGCACCCAGCGCAGGCCGGAGGTGCCGTCGGTACCATAGCTCGGTTCGGCGGGCTCATCGTCCACATGCAGGTCGGAACTGTGCACCAGCACGATATCAGGTTTCAGATCGCTCACGCGTTGCTTTCCCGGTTTGCCGCGCCGGTTGATGCCAGCCTTGGATGCGCGCCGTCAACGATGGAGCTTCCGCCCGGGCTACGCTAGGCTGATCGCCTGCAATGCCAGGGAGGAACACCATGCCCGATATCGAATGCTTCTTCGATTGCTCCAGCCCGTGGACGTATTTCGCTTTCGAGAACCTGCTGCGCCTGGAACAGGAATTGGGCGTCACGGTGGCCTGGCGGCCGATCCTGGTCGGCGGCGTGTTCAATGCGGTGAACCCCAGCGTGCACAATGCGCGCGAGGCACCGGTGCCGCTGAAGCAGGCCTACAACAAGAAGGACCAGATGGACTGGGCGCGCTATCTCGGGCTGCGCATGCACTACCGGCCGACGGTGTTCCCGGTCAACAGCGTGAAGGCGATGCGCGGCTGCACACTGCTGGAAGCGGGGGAAAAACTGGTGCCGTTCGCGCGCGCCACGTTCGCGGCGTATTGGGGCGACGACCAGGACATCTCGCAAGTTCCCGTGCTGACCGAAATCTGTCGCCAGGCCGGCGTCGATGCCGCCACGTTGTTTGCCGGCATCGAGCAGCAGGCGATCAAGGACAAGCTGCGGGCGACGACGCAGGAGTTGATGGATCGCGGCGGCTTCGGCTCGCCGACCATGTTCGTCGGTGGCGACGACATGTATTTCGGCAATGACCGCATGCCGCTGATCCGCGACGCGGTGCTGCGGCGGCGTGCATGACGGCCGCGCCGGCGGCGCGCGGCGAACCGGTGCTGATCGCGGTCGAAGATCGCGGCGAGGCGGGATGCGTTGCCCGGGTGACGGTAAACCATCCGGAACGACGCAACGCGCTGGGCAATGACGGCAAACGCGCGCTGGCCGAGGCGATCGAGACGGTGTCGGCCGACCCGGCGCTGCGCGTCGTCGTGCTGACCGGCGCGGGGGACAAATCCTTTATCAGCGGCGCCGACATTGCGGAAATGGCGGGGTTTGCCGCGGGCCATGCGTCGGATGGGCCGGCGCTGACGCATCGGGTCTGCGCGGCGATCCGTTCCGCACCGGTGCCGGTGATCGCGCGCATCAACGGCCATTGTTTCGGTGCGGGGCTGGAAATCGCCGCGTCCTGCGACATGCGCGCCGCTGCGGACACCGCGCGGTTCGGCATGCCGGAGGTGCTGTTCGGACTGCCGTCCGGCATGGAGGCGTGCCTGCTGCCGCAACTGATCGGCTGGGGCAAGACACGCGAGCTGGTGTTCACCGGGCGGCGCATCGATGCGGCCGAGGCTTTGGCCTGTCGGCTGGTGGAACGCGTCGTGCCGCCGGACGCGCTGGATGCGGCGGTCGAGGCATGGGTGGGCGCGATCCTGTCGGCCGGGCCGAACGCGATCCGCGCGCAGAAAGCGCTGATTCGCGATTGGGAGACCATGTCGATCGCCGACGCCGTGCAGCAGGGTATCCGCGCGGTGGCTGCGGCGCATGGCAGCGCCGAGGCGCGGCGGCTGATGGGGGCGTTCGTCGGACGGCGGAAGTCGACGTGAGGGCTGCGCGACGAACGGGAAAACGTCCGATCGCGGGCGAGGCAATTCGGGGCGACCCGATCACCCTCACCCGCCCAGCACGGCTCGGCGACCTCTCCCGCGTAGCGGGAGAGGTTTCAGGAACGGTTCGCTTCCGGCCTGAAGCGCACGCCGGGGCGCGCCAGGCCGCCGCCCAGGCCGACCGGCGTGCCGTCGGCGCGCCAGCAGGCGGCGCCGGTCAGCGTGCCGTCGGCGTCGAACTGGATCGCGCTCATGCCACCGGCGACGTTGGCCACCGGCGCCACGTCGTGGCCTCGGTCGCGCAGCGCAGCGAGCACCTCCGTGGGGACCGATGACTCGACTTCCACGGCGTAACCTTGCGTCCAGAGCCGCGGTGCTTCCACCGCCTCCTGCACGCTCATGCCATGGTCGATCAGGTTCGACAGCGCCTGCATCACCGACGGGAAGATGCGCAACCCGCCCGGCAGTCCCAGCGCGTAGCGCGGTTTGCCGTCGCGCAGCACGATCACCGGCGACATCGACGACGTCACGCGCTTGCCGGGAGCCACCGAGCTGGCACGGCCCGGGCGCGGATCGAACACGAACATGTAGTTGTTCGGGATCATCCCCGTGCCGGGCACGATATAGCGCGCGCCGAACAGCGAGTTGATGGTCTGCGTGCTGGCGACGATGTTGCCGGCGCCATCGGCGACCGTGAGATGCGTGGTGTGCGCCCCCTCCCCCGGCGCGACGCCGGCGCTCCAGGACTGTGCACGCGTTAGCGAAATACGCGCGCGGCGTTCGGCGGCGTAGTCCTTGGACAGCAGTTTCGCCACCGGCACTTGCACGAAAGCCGGATCGGCGGTTGCGGCGGCGCGATCGGCGAAGGCGATCTTCAACACCTCGGCCAGCAGATGCAGCGTGTCGGCCGACGCAAAGCCGAGCGCGCCGATGTCGCAGCCCTCCAGGATGTTCAGCATCTGGATGATGTGCAGCGGGCCGGACGACGGCGGCGGCGGGCCGACGATCTCATAGCCGCGATAGCTGCCGCGCAGCGGCTCGCGATCGATGGTGCGGTAGCGCGTGAGGTCATCCAGCGTGATGTAGCCTGCGGATTTCGCCATGTGGTCGGCGTAGTGGCGGCCGAGCATGCCGCCGTACAGCACGTCCGGACCCTCCCGCGCGATGGTCCGCAGGGTTTCCGCATAGTCGCCGGTGACCAGGCGCGAGCCCGGCTGGATCGGCGCGCCGCCGGGCAGATACAGCCGGGCGATCTCGGCATCGCGCGCCATGTCGGCGGCGCTGTCGGATACGCATTCGTGCAGATACGGCGTGACGCGGAAGCCGCGCGAGGCATGGCGAATCGCCGGCTCGGTGACGTCGGCGAGCGAGAATGTGCCGAACCGGCGCAGCGCCTCGCACCAGCCCATCAGGTTGCCGGGCGCGGCGACCGCGGTCGGGCCAACCGCATTCCGGCGGCCGATCGTGTCCATCGTTCCGGGGGCCGCATGCGGATCGGGCGTATAGGTGGTGGGGCCGGTGGCGAGCGGCGCGGTGCTCTGGCCGTCGATCACGTGATGCGTGCCGGCGGCGAGGCGGATATGCGCCATGCCGCCACCCAGCACGCCGACCATCATCGGTTCGACCACGGTGAGGGTGAAGAACGCGGCGATGGCGGCATCGATCGCGTTGCCGCCGGCGGCGAGCATTTCCGCGCCGGCGGCCGAGGCAAGCGGATGGTTGGTCACCACCATGCCGCGCGTGCCGGTGGCCGGCTGTTTCTCGCAGGTGAAGGTGGCGCCGGCGCGGCTGCGCCAATCGGCGTGCGGCATGATACAGTATCCCGTTGACGGACTGGCGAGACCATGACGCGACAATGCGCCGGTGGGAAGGGCGCGAGGTTGGCCATAATGACGATGTTCGGTGGCCCCTTCTGGCCACCTATACCGACACGACTTCGGGCGTCGCGTCGGCGCGCGCCGCCTCGACCAGCCGCGCTACCGCCGGATAGTCCACCTTCCCGGTTGCCAGCAACGGCACCGATCCGACCGGCTGGATCGACCGCGGCACCATCAGTTCCGGCACGCTGCGCTGGCGGGCGAACGCCAGGAGATCGCGTGGCTCGGCATTCTTTTGCGTGGTGACCAGCAGCAGGGCCTCGCCCTTGCGCGCATCCGGCACGCTGACCACGGCGTGGCGCGCGTCCGGCCACAGCGACGCCACCAGGGCTTCCGCCGCGGTCATCGACACCATTTCGCCGCCGATCTTGGCGAAGCGTTTGGCGCGGCCGACAATCGATACGAACCCGGCGGCATCCACCGCGACGATGTCGCCGGTGTCGTACCAGCCATCCGGCACGCTCTCCAGCACGCCGGGCGCGGTGTCGCGAAGATAGCCCAACATGACGGTGGGGCCGCGCACCTGGAGTTGGCCGCCGGCATCGACGCCCGGCACCGGTTGCAGCCGCCACTCGATGCCCGGCAGGAAGCGCCCCACCGTGCCCGGGCGGCAGTGCATCGCGGTGTTCAGCGCCAGCACCGGGGAGGTTTCGGTGACGCCATAGCCTTCCATGATGCGCACGCCGAAGCGGTCGGCGAACAGCCGGCGGGTTTCCTCGCGCAGCTTTTCCGCGCCGGCAAAGATGTAGCGCATGGCGCGGAAGTCGTAGGGATGCGCGTAATGCGCCCAGCCGTTCAGGAAGGTGTCGGTGCCGAAGCAGATCGTCGCGTCGGCGTCGTAGATCAGCGCCGGCACGATGCGGTAGTGCAGCGGGCTCGGGTAGTGGAACGTGCGCACGCCGAACACCAGCGGCAGGATGGTGCCGCCGGTCAGGCCGAACGCATGGAACATCGGCATCGCGTTGAACACGATGTCGCCGCCATTGAAGTCGATCACCGACGCCAACTGCGCGCAATTCGTCAGCACGTTGCGGTGGCTCAGCACCACGCCCTTGGGACTGCCCTCGGAGCCGCTGGTGAACAGCACCACGGCGGCGGAGTCCGGCGATAAGCGCGCGCCCGGCAGCTTGCGCGCGCCCCAGGCGTCGCGTTGGGCGCGCAGTTTGGCGCGCAGCCCGATCGCGTCGCGCAGATCCTCCAGCCAGATGCAGCGTATGTCCGCCCCGGCCAGCCGTTCAACCACGCCGCCCAACCGCGCCTTCTCCACGAACAGCTTGCTCGACACGACACAGGTGGCGCCGGCCGCGCGGCAGGCGGACAGCATGTTCGCGGCGCCGGCCGTGGCGTTGAGCAAGCACGGCACGACACCGAAAGCCTGCAAGGCGAACAGCGTCGCCACCGAAGCGACGGCGTTGGGCAGCAGCAGTGCGACATGCGTCTCGCCGGGGGCCGCGGCGGCCAGTGCGCGCCCGAGCGCCGTCGCGCCCAGCAGCAACCGGTCGTAGTGGATTGGCGCGCGCTGGATGTCCTCGAGGATGCGGGTCTTGCCGCCATACGCGGCCCGCGCGTGCAACAGCGCGGCGAACAGGCTCATGCCGGTGTCCTTGGACCGGAACACCGCGTCCACCATCACGTCCTGCAAGGCGCGGCCGACGGCCTCGCGGCGCTGGCGCGGCGACAGGTCACCGGCATTCGCGGGCGCCAGCGTCACCGGCGGCAGGATATTGACCCGCACTTGCGGAAACCAGCGTTGCCGCAGCTTGCCGCGCATGCGGTTCAGGCGGCTGAACTGTAGCCCCTCGATGCTGATCGGCACGATTTTCGCGCCCGCCTTGTCGGCGACCATGGCGGCGCCTTCGTAGATTTTCATCAGCGCGCCGGTCTGGGTCATGCGACCCTCGGGAAACACCATCAGCTTGCGGCCATGGTCGCGCACCGCCTCGATCATGCGCTTCACCGCATAGGGCGACTGCACATTGATCGGAAACGTATCGGCGGCGGCGAGGAAAGGCTTGAAATACCATTTCGCCGCTTGTGCCGTATGGATCGCGAAGCTGGGGCTGTCGGGCAGGCAGGCGGCGATCAATGGCGCGTCGAGATAGGATTGGTGGTTGGCGACGATCACCACCCGGTCGCCCGCCGCCTGGTAGTTTTCCAGGCCGGTCACATGCAGGCCGTGCAACGTCGTGAAGTACCAGCGCAGCAGCGCGCGATACACGTCCTGCGGCAGCATGCGAACGATCCAGACGGCGACAACCAGGTTGGCCAGCGCGGCGAGATGCAGCACGGCGGGGGCGGACATGCCGAGCGCCGCGAGCCCGGCCGCCGCGGCGGCGCCGGCCACCATGAACAGCGCATTCATGATGTTGTTGGCGGCGACCATGCGGGCGCGCTCGGACGGCGCGGCGGTGTCCTGGATGATCGCGTAGAGCGGCACCGAGAACGTGCCGCCGCACGCCGCCAGCAGGAACAGATCCGCCAGCATCCGCCAGCCGGCGAACGAACCCAACGCCGCCGCCGCGGTGGCGAAACCGCCGGCTGCGCCCGCCGTATTGGCGGCCGACGCGAAGTCCCAGCAGAACAGCGAAATGCCGAGCGCGGCGAACGGCACCAGCCGCGCCGAGACCTCGCCGTGCAACAGGCGCGCGCATTGGATCGAGCCGACACCGACGCCGATCGCGAACACCGTCAGCAGCAGCGTCATCATACTGCCACCGGCATGCAGCGTGTCGCGCGCCACCACGGGGAACTCGGTCAGCAGGGTGGCGCCCATGGTCCAGAACCACGACAGGCCGAGCACCGACAGCCAGATCGGCCGGATCGATGCGGCGTGGCGCAGCACGTGCCAGGTCTCGGCGAACAGGTTGGGCGACATGCGCAGCGTCGGATCGGCGGCGGGGACGGCGGGCATGCACCAGGCGGCACACAGCCCGATGACCGCGAGCGATACGCCGGTCGCGCTGACCAGCACGGCGCCGTTGGTGAGCAGCATCAAGGCGCCGCCGGCGACCGTGCCGCAGACGATGGCCAGGAAGGTCGTCGCCTCGATCATGCCGTTGCCGGCGACCAGCTCGGGTTCGGCGAGATGTTCCGGCAGCACACCGTATTTCACCGGGCCGAACAGCGCCGCCTGCACGCCGAGGGCGAACAGCACGCCGAGCAATCCGGGCACGCTGGCGGTCAGGAAGGCGGCGGCGGCGGCGAGCATCAGCAGCAGTTCGAGCGCTTTGTACACCAGGATGACGCGCGGCTTGGGAAACCGGTCGGCCAGTTTGCCGGCGGTGGCGGAGAGCAGAATGTAGGGCGCGATGAACAGCGCGCCGGCGAGCGCGGACAGGCCGGCGCCGCCGATGCCCAGCCGGAACAAGGCCAGCACGATCATGGCGTTCTTCACCAGGTTGTCGTTCAGCGCGCCGCAGGATTGGGTCAGCGCGAGCGGCCAGAGGCGACGGGTCTTCAGCAAGCCGAGCGGCGACACCGACATGGCGGGTCCTTTCGTTGCCGGGGTCAAGCGCCCTGATTTAACGCCTATGGGGCCTGCGCCCGCCATGACGAAGTGCCGGGTGTTGTTGCCATCCGCTACACCGAGACCGGCGGCACGCCCGGGCGGGCGGTCAGCGCCTCGCGCGCCGCTTCGGCGAAGACCGCGCCCTCCGGCAGCAGCAGCGCCGCCGCGCGCACACGATGCGTCGCCGGATCGGTCCCCGGCGGCGCCACCGCGTCCGTGGTCAGGGCCTGCACGGCGCGCAGCAGGGCTCGCCGGGCCATGATGATGCCGTTATCGGTGCTGACCAGGTTTTCCCCCGCGCGATCGACGATCGGGCCCATGCTCTCCTGCAAGGAGGCGTCCTGCATCGCGATGCCCGCCACGCCGCTGAAGGTCGCGCCGGCCCGCTGCGCCGCGCGGTCCATGCGATAGTCGTTGTCGCGGTTCGCCTCCGGGATGAACGTGCCCGGCACGGTGCGCACATGGATGCCCTTGCCGTCGCGCATCGCCTGGCGTTCGGCCTCGGTCAGCGCGCGGGTCGGGTGATAGTCGAAGCTCCAGGCCCAGCAGTTGCCATCGTCGATGGGAATCCAGAAATGCCCGTGCACCGGATGGTTGCCGCGCGGCGCGATCATGGTGAAGGACGGCATGCACCACGGGGTGATGCGCCAGTAATAGCGGCCCGCCTCCGCCTTGCGCCGCGCGCCGATGAACAGGCCGGCCGGATGTTCCGCCACCTCGAAGCGCACCATGTTGTCGCCCATGTTGTACTGGTTGCCACGCGCGCCCTGCATCAGCGGATCGGAGCGCAGCGCGTCGCGGTGCAGGAAGGAGACGTGGCTGGAATCGATGCCGCCCTCCAGCGCCTGCAACCAGTTGCTGTATTGCAGCCGCTTCGAGGTGAAGGTTTGCTCTGGCGGCACACAGGCGAATTCGAATTCCGGCAGGCCCGGCTGGTGTTCCGGCGGCCCCATGTAGGTCCATAACACGCCGCCGCGTTCGACCAGCGGATAGGCGCGCAGCTTGATCCGCCGGCGGAAGCCGTTTTCCTCCGGCTCCGACGGCAGGTCCACGCATTGGCCGGTCACGTCGTATTTCCAGCCGTGATAGGCGCAACGCAGGCCGCACTCCTCGTTGCGGCCGAACCACAGCGAGACGCGGCGGTGGGCGCAGAACTCTTCCAGCAGTCCATAGCGGCCCAACGTGTCGCGAAAGGCAATGAGTTTCTCGGACAGCAATTGCACGCGCACCGGCGGACCGTCGTTCTCGGGCAGTTCCGCGGCCAGCAGGGCGGGGATCCAGTAGCGGCGGAACATCTCGCCCATCGGCGTGCCCGGACCGGTACGGGTCAGCAGGTCGTTCTGTTCTTTGCGAAGCATGGGCGTCCTCCTCCCGGTTATCGCGCGGAACGCAGTATGCTCCCCCGCCACCCAACCTTCGTCTGCTGCGCAGCCTCAGCCCTCAAGGGGACGGGGAGTCTCCGTCGCTTCACACCGGGCCGGGCGCTGCGCAACCGGACGATCTGCCGCCGGCCTGCCGCATTGGCCGGATGCTGCCGCGGTCGGCACCGATCCGAACGGCGCAGTGCCGGCGCGTGCCGCTTGGACGCGCCGGGCGGCGCGATGTCAGGAGGCGGACCGCACCGGTCAGGTGCCGCTGGTAACCACCGCGAGGCAAGTGCCGCCGGCCGAGCGGATCCGCAGGCAAAGCGCATTCACGTCGGCCAGGCTGGCGAAACCTCCGGTGCGCAAACGCCAGTAGGTGTGATCGTGTGCCTCGCCTTGGCTGACGGTCAGGCTGCGCCCGCCCAGCAGGTCCGGCAGGCGCGCCTGGAGGCGGTGCCATTCCCGCTGAACGTCCTGTTCCGAGCGGACCGCGGCGACCTGAAGCCAGGGGGTCCAGCCCTTGTGTGTCGCGGCGGGCACGGCCGGGGTGGCATGCATCGGCAGGACGGGCGCGGGGGCAACGGCGGCGGGTGCCGGCGCATGGAGAACCGTGGCCGTTGGCGCCGGCGGGATGGCCGCCAGGGCAACCACCATCGGCGCAGATGCCGGCGGCGGCGGGAGATTGGCGACGGCCGGACCTGCCGGGGGATTGGCGACGACCGTCGCGGTGGGGGGATCGGCGACCACCGTGGCTGCGGGCGGCGTGGAGACCATCGGTGCGGCCGAGGCTTTGACGGCGGCGACCTGCGCTGCTGGAGAATTGGCGGCAACCGGGGCTGCCGCAGGATTGGCCGCAACCGCGGCGGTCGGAAGCCTGGCGGCGGCAGGGCTGGTCGCGGGATTGGCAACGGCCGGTGGCAAACTGGCAACGACCGGCGCTGCGGTAGCGGCGCGCGGCGCCACTGTGGCGGCGGCCGGCACCGGCGCGGCCGGTGCCGGATCGGCCCGAACGCTCGTGGCCGGCACTCCGGCCAGGCCGGCCGGCGCGGGCGGGTCCGCCGCGGCAATCGTTGCCGGAGGGGTGGGTGGCGCGGCCATGGCCGCTTGCGGGGCGGGTGGCGCGGCCATAGCCGTTTGTGGGGCGGGTGGCGCGGCAACCGCCTCGGGCGCTGCGGCCGGCAGAGCGGTCACCATCGCTGCGAGCAAGGGACTGGCGACCATCTCGCCCGGCGGCGCCGACGGGGGGTCCACGCGGGCGGCCTGCGCCGGTGGCGGCGGGTCCACCCGGGCAATGGCTGGCGCCGGCATGTCATGCCGGGCAACGGCGACCAGCGGTGCGGGGTCCGCAACCGGCGCGTCGGCGGATGACGTGGCGGCCAACTCGGGCGCGGGCGCCGCATCGCCCGGCGGGGTCAAGGCGCGGCGCGCCCCCGCGAGGTCGCCGGCCTGCGCCAGGGCCACGGCCAGATCGGCGTGCCAGAGCTGGGTCGCTCCGGGATCGCTGGCCAGCGGACGCAGCATCTGCACCGCCGCGTCGGCCTGGCCGGACAGCGCCAGCGACAGGCCCAGATTGACCCGCACGTCCGCCATCTCCGGCGCCAGCGCGAGCGCCGCGCGATACGCCTCCTGCGCTGCCGCGTGGTGCTTCTGCATATCCCGGGCGACACCGAGATTGCTCAACGCCACCGGGTTGTCGGGCTGCAACGCGGATGCCGCGTGGAACGCCGCCTCCGCCGCCTGCGGATCGGTGCGGATCAGCGTGCGGCCGAGGCCGATCTGCGCCCCGGCCGATTGGGGATCGCGCTGCACCGCCGCGCGGTAGGCATCGCCGGCCAGATTGACCTGACCCATGGCGTACAACGCGTCGCCGCGGGCGGTCAGCGCCGCCGCGTTGTCCGGCTGCTTCGCCAGCACCAGGTCGGCCACCCGCAGCGCCAGGTCCGGCGCGCCGGAGGACATGGCGGCATCGGCCACACGCAGCGTGATCTGGGCGCGCGGGGCGGTGGTGTCGCCAGGCATGCCACAGGCGCTCAGGCCAAGCGACAGCACGGCGATCGCTCCCAACGACGGCAACGTCCCGACCGAGATCCGGCTCATTTTGGGGCACCCCGGGGTCATGGCGGTGCAGTTTCGCCCGGATCGACCCGTAGGTGCAAGGATCATGCGAGGCCCCGCCGGGACCTGTCTTCTTCCGGCGCAGGCGATACTGTGCCGCCCGACGCGATGTGAAAGGACGGCCAGCGCGATGCCCCCGACCGACCTCGCCTACACGCCGGCCACCGAACTGGCGGCGCTGATCCGCGGCGGCGCCCTGTCGCCCGTCGAACTGATGCGCGCCACGCTGGACCGCATCGAGCGCAGCCAGCCGGTGCTGAACGCGTTCATCACCGTCGCCGCGGACACCGCGATGGCGCAGGCGCGTGCGGCCGAACAGGCGGTGCGGCGCGGCGACCCGCTCGGTCCGCTGCACGGCGTGCCGGTGGCGGTGAAGGACCTGGTGCCCACCGCAGGCATCCGCACCACCTGGGGTTCGCTGATCTTCCAGGACCACGTGCCGGATACCGACGCCGTCGCGGTGGCGCGGCTGAAGCAGGCGGGGGCGATCGTGGTGGGCAAGACCACGACGCCGGAATTCGGCCAGCAATGCCTGACCCAGGCGCCGCTGTTCGGCCGCACGCGCAATGCCTGGCGCGCCGACCGCAGTTCCGGCGGCTCGAGCGGCGGCTCGGCGGTAGCGGTCGCCGCCGGACTGGTGCCGATTGCGGTGGCGACCGACGGCGGCGGCTCCACACGCATTCCGGCGGCGTGCAACGGCGTCGTGGGGTTCAAGCAGGGGCTGGGCGTGGTGCCGCAGGAATACGCGCAGGATGGGTTCGGCAACATCTCCTACATCACGCCGATGACCCGCACGGTCGCCGACACAGCGCTGATGCTGCACGTCATGGCCGGGCCGGACATCCGCGATCCGCTCACCACGGCACGGCCGCAGCCGGACTACCCGGCGGCGATCCGCGCCGGCGGCGACCTGGAGGGGCTGCGCATCGCCTGGCGTCCGCGGCTCGGCAACAGCGCGGTAGCGACCGCCGTGCTGGCGGCCTGCGAGGCGGCGCTGGAGGCGTTCGCCGCGCTGGGCGCGACGGTCGGCGAACTCACCGTTCCGTTCAGCAATCCGGAGGCGGTGTGGTTCGTCAACAACGGCGCCTACCGGATGGCGCAGTTCGGCCATCACCTGCGGCAGCATCGCTCCATCATGTGCCCGACCTTCGTGCGGCAGATGGACCGGGTGGCGACCTACTCGGCGGCGGAGCTGTACGCGGCGATCTTCGAACGCACCAAGCTGTATCGCCAGGTGCAGGCGTGGTTCGAGCATGCGGACATCGTCGCCATGCCGACGCTGTCGCGCAGCGCGGTGCCGATCGAGCAGGACTTCTTCGGGCCGATCGAGATCGACAACCAGTCGGTGGAGAACATCCGCGCGTCCTGGTATCCCTACACGATGCCGTTCAACCTGACCGGCAATCCGGCGATCAGCCTGCCCTGCGGGTTCGACGCGGCCGGCATGCCGCTGGCGATCCAACTCGTGGCGCGGCCGGGCGAGGATGCGGCGTTGCTGCGCGTGGCGGCGGCGTTCGAACAGGCGCAGCCATGGGCACGGACGCGGCCGACATTGCCCGAATTGTCAGCCGCCTGAAACCGCCGTCGCGACAGATTTGCTCCACATAAAGCCGCGGCCGAGGCAGCACGTATTCTGCTCCGTGGCCCAGCGTGGCTCTCGGACGTCGCCGGGTTATATCAGGCGCCCGAAACACTGACTCTCGCATGGTTGGGACGGACCGTCCCTTACGGCAATCTTTCGGACGGTTGGTATAACGTAAATTCTTGCCTTGTTTCGGCAAAGGTAAGATTCTAATGTCGGCTGCCAAACGAGTGACTCCCGGTTGGTTGGCATGGTCCGTCCCAACCGTCATGGCCGGGCCTGACCCGGCCATCTATCGCGGCACTGCGGCTGCATAGATGGCCGGGTCGAGCCCGGCCATGACGGTTGGGACGGACCATGCCGTACGGCAATCTTTCGGACGGTTGGTATTACTGTAAAGTCTTGGCTTGTTTCGGAAAAGGTAGGATTCTAATATCGGATTCCGAACGATTGACTCCCGGTTGGTTGGCACGGACCGCCGCAACCATGCGAGGGTCAGTGTTTCGGGCGGTTGGGATAACACCTGGAGCCGTCCGCGCGCCACGGTGGGCCACGCAGCAGAGTATAGTGCTGCGCGGGGGTGGTTTTCATCACCACCCCCCCGACCGCGCCGCGATCACCGTGCGCTCGGCGATTTCCATCATCACCGGAATGTCGCGCAACGGGCGGGCGGACAGTACCTCGTGCGCCAGCACCACCAGGTCGCGCCAGGTGACCGCGCGCGCCGAGGCGCCGAGCGGCGGCGGCTGACCGGCCTTCACCGCGCGCGCCCAGAGCGCGGTCAGCAGGAACCGCTCGGCCCAGACGCCGCGCCGCTGGTCCAGCACACCGTCCAGCAGCCCACGCGCCGCGTCGTCGACGTCGTGTTGCCTGGCCGCCGCGAGCGCCTCGCGCACTTCGGCGTCGTCCTCGAACCATGAATCCCACAAGCGATCGTCGTGCATCCACCCCACGCTGCGCCGCAGCGACGTGGTGACCGCGCCGGCGCTGCGTTGCTCGACGGGAAGTTCGCTGAACAGACGCTCGGTTTCCGCCGCGGCGTCGATCCGCCGGTCCTTCCAGTCGGCGCCGCATACCGCTTCGGCGATCTCCAGCATGGCGGGGTCCGGCAAATGACTTGCCGCCACCCCGAGCGCGATGCCGTGTTGCACCACGCTATCGACGTAAGAACGTTCGACTTCCGGTGCCGCCATTTCTCGTTGCATGGCCGCCACCATGGAGGCGATCTCCCGGCGCGGCACATCGCTATTGCACCACACGTCGCGAATGCCGAAGCCCTGCTTCAACAGCAGGCCGGCGAACAGGCCGGATCGCCCGGATCGGCTGGCGAACAAGAGGCTTTGCGCGCCGCTGCCGTCGATCGACGAGGCGCGCTGGGCGAGTTCGGGCGCCGGCTCCCATTGCGCCGGCTGCACGCCCTTCACCCGCGCCTTGCGGATTGCCTGGTCGAGCGCGGCACGGTCTGCTTCGGGAATCCAGTTGCGCAAGGCGATGGCGCGACGCAGCGACACCGGCGACAACGTGTCGGGCGCGGCGATCTGATCCAGGGCGAGCGCGGCGGCGTGCCGCACCTCGGCAGCAGGATCGAGCAACATCAGCGGCACCGCGTCGCGCATCACCGGATGCGGCGACAGGGCCAGTTCGTGCGCCATGAAGCAGCGCAGCGCCGGCGGGGTGACCGCGGCGGTCTCGCCCATCGCCACCATCACCTCGAACGGCGAGGTGACGTTGCGCGCCAGATCGTCGATCAACGGGCGCACCATCTGGTCGAGCGCCTTCTCGGGCGGCATCGAATCCGGCAGCGACGGCCCCGCCCCCATCAACGCCTCGCTGAGTTCGGGCTTCACCGGTACCTTGGCGTGGCCCAGCGCGGCGACGAGGGCGAACAAATCCTCGTGGTGGTCAAGCGCCTCCCCCTCTGCCAGATCACTCACGTGCTCCTGGTACTGGTCGAGCATCCGGATCGCCCATTGATAGCCACGCTCGGACTGATAGCGGATCAGTTCGAGCTGGTGGTTCAGCATCGCCAGACAGGCAGCGAACTGCTTCGCGTTGCGCGGCTGGGCCATGGACGCATCGACGGCGACTTCCAGGATGGACCCCAGGCTCTGCGGCGTGGCTGCCAGCCATTCCTGGTCCGGTTCAGGCAGTTGCGGCAGCTCGTCGTCCCGCACGCGGCGACTGAGGGCGCGCGCCATGCGTTCGACATGCTGGCGGGTCTCGTAGGTCGCCCTCGGCGGTGCGCCGGGCAGGTCGTCCGCATCGTCCGCGTCGTCCTCGTCGTCCGCGTCGTCGGGGCCGACCTCGGCGAGGATGTCTTCCAACTCGTCTGCGTCGATGTCCAGGTCGTCCAGGCCGAAATCCGTCAGCTCATCCACCCAGAAGCGGGCCGCGGCGATCGCCGTGTCGGCGCTGCCTTGGAAATGCGTGACGTTGGCGGAATCCAGTTCGGCGAGGTCGATGTCGTAGGTGACGGCCAGGTTCGCGGTGAAATCCGCCTGCGTCACCCCCAGTCTGAACGTGTTCGGCTCCGGCTCGGCACTCAGCCGCAGCGTGCCGTGGTCCGGATGGTCGTGCCATTCCTGCATCAGCCACGGCTTGCCGCCACGCTTCTTGCGCAATTCCCGGCGCAGCGAGGCGTTGTACTCCGCCTCCATGGAATCCCCATCGAAATAGTCGACGAGCACCGCGCGTGCCAAGGACAGCAAGCGGTAGGCGAGGAAATCCGCCTGGGGATCGGCGCGCCACGCGCCTTGGGCCGATGGGGAAACAGGGTCTGCCATGTCGCAACATCCTGTGCTGAGGGCCAGGCGTTCGGCGCCTGCTTAGCCATACCGCGCCGCGAAGGTAAGAGGCGGCTTGCCATGCCGGAGCCCAGGCGGCACAGAATGCCGTCCGACGGGATGGCTTAAACCACGGGAGACCACGTGATGCGACGCCTGCTGGCTGCCGCGATGCTTGTGGCTGTCCTCGCCCTGGCGGCGGGGATCGGCCATGCCCGGGCGCAGACCCTGCGCATCGCCCTGCGCGAGGACGCCGATTTGCTCGACCCCACCCTGGCGCGCACCTATGTCGGGCGCATCGTCTTCGCCGGGATGTGCGACAAGCTGTTTGACATCGACGAAAAGCTGCAAGTCGTGCCGCAGCTTGCCACCGGCTACGACTGGGCGGACCCGAAGACGCTGGTGATCCATCTGCGCCCGGGCGTGGTGTTCCAGGACGGCGAGACGCTGGACGCGGCGGCGGTGAAATACACCCTGGATCGAAACCTCACGCTGCCCGGCAGCTTCCGCCGCAGCGAGGTCAGCGCGATCGACCATGTCGAAGTGGTGGATCCGGCGACGGTGCGGGTGACGCTGAAATCGCCGTCCGGCGCGTTCCTGGCGCAATTGACCGACCGCGCCGGCATGATCGTCTCGCCCAAGGCGGCGACGCAGGAGGGCAAGGATTTCGCACTGCACCCGGTCTGCGCCGGGCCGTTCCGCTTCGCCGAGCGGGTGCCGCAGGACCACGTGACCTTGGAGCGGTTTCCGCAATACTGGGACGCGAAGGACATTCATTTCGACAAGCTGACCTACCAGGTGATCGTCGACAGCTCGGCGCGGCTGGCCAATCTGAAGGCGGGGGCGGTCGATCTGGCGGAGTATATCGTGCCGACCGACGCCGCCGCGGTGAAGGCGGATCCGAAGCTGCGGCTGGTGGTGTCGGATTCGCTCGGCTATTTCGGGATTACCAACAACCTGGCGAACGGCAAGGCGGCGGACAATCCGTACGGCCGGGATGCGCGGGTGCGGCAGGCGTTCAGCCTGGCGATCGATCGCGCCGCGCTGGTGAACGTGGTGTTCAACGACATGAACGTGCCGACGATGCAGGCGGTGCCGGTCGCCTCGCCGTTCTACGACGCCGCGCTGACGGTGCCGGCGCGCGACGTGGCGAAGGCCAAGGCACTGCTCGCGGCAGCCGGGGTGAAGACGCCAGTGCCGCTGGAACTGATGGCGGCGAACAATCCCGATGCGGAACAAGCCGCCGAGGTGATCCAGTCGATGGCGGCGGAAGCCGGGTTCGACGTGCATATCCGCGCCACCGAATTCGCCACCACGCTGACGCTGTCGGAGCAGGGGGAATTCCAGGCGCTGATGATCGGGTGGTCGGGGCGGGTGGATATCGACGGCAACGTCTATGCGTTCCTGCACAGCAAGCAGGCGCAGGATGTCGGTGACTATGCCAATGCCACGGTGGACCAGCTTCTGGACGCGGCGCGCGGCATGACCGACGTGGCGCAGCGCAAGTCGCTGTACGCGCAGATGTGGACTCAGGCGGCGCAGGACCTGCCGATCACCTATCTGTGGACGCCGCGCAACATCGTCGGCATGTCGGCGAAGCTGCAAGGGTTTCGGCCGGTACCGGATGGGATGATCCGGGTGCAGGGGCTGGAGCTGGGCAAGTAGTGCGCGGCGCCGCGGCATTCAGGGGCTTTGCCCCTGGACCCCACCCGGGGGCTTTGCCCCCG
>JBEKNT010000002.1:0-60705 GCA_049522565.1 Acetobacteraceae bacterium | reverse complement strand
GGGTGCAGTCGCGGTTGGCATGGCGCGGCGGGTTGCCTCGACCGCCGGCGGGGACACCTGCAAGGGCTGGGCAAGCGATGCGTCGGGGGTCGGCATGTGGCGAGTTTTGCCCGCCAGGGGTAAACGGCGGCTGAATCAGCGGCGAGAAACCGAACCTTGGCGTCATTCCCGGGTGACGACCGGCCGAGGGTGGTCAACCGGCAATAACGAGGAACCTCGGCACATCGGCCTGCCTTGCTTACCGTGCCGACGCGCTCGCCTCGCTCCGTGTCGCGCCGGATCGCGCCGCCAGTGCCGCCGCCATGAACGCGTCCAGGTCGCCGTCCAGCACCGCGGCGGGGTTGCCCTTCTCCACGCCGGTGCGCAGGTCTTTCACCAGCTGATACGGCGCCAGCACGTAGTTGCGGATCTGATGGCCCCAGCCGATCTCCGTCTTGGCATCTTCCTGCGCTGCCGACACCGCCTCGCGCCGCTGCAATTCCGCTTCGTACAAACGCGCCTTCAGCATCTCCATCGCCATCGCGCGATTGCGATGCTGGCTGCGATCGGTCTGGCAGGCGACGATGATGCCCGACGGGACATGGGTGATGCGGATCGCGCTCTCGGTCTTGTTGACGTGTTGACCGCCGGCGCCCGACGCACGGTAGGTGTCCACCTTCAAATCGGCGTCGTTGACCTGGATGTCGATGCTGTCGTCGATCACCGGATACACCCACACCGACGCGAAACTCGTGTGCCGCCGTGCCGCGGAATCGAACGGGCTGATCCGCACCAGCCGATGCACGCCGGCTTCCGTCTTCAACCAGCCATAGGCATTCGGCCCGCTGACCCGCATCGTCGCCGACTTGATGCCGGCTTGCTCGCCCTCGCTCTCTTCCAGCCACTCCACCTTGTAGCCGTGTTGCTCGGCCCAGCGCGTGTACATGCGCTCCAGCATCTCGGCCCAGTCCTGCGCCTCGGTGCCGCCGGTGCCGGCGTTGATCTCAAGATAGGCGTCGTTCATGTCGGCTTCGCCGGACAGCAGGCTTTCGATCTCGCGCCGCTTCGCCTCTTCCGCCAGGGTGCGCAGCGCGGCGAGGCCTTCCTCGGCCATCGCCGCATCGCCATCCGCCTCGGCCAGCGCGATCAGCTCTACCGTGTCGGAGACCTCGGACTCCAGCTTCACCACCGCATCGATCTGCGCCGCGAGGTGATTCCGCTCGCGCATCATCTTCTGCGCGGCGGCGGCGTCGTTCCACAGCGCCGGGTCTTCGGCGCGGTGGTTCAGTTCGGCGAGGCGAGCCTGGGCGGCATCCCAGTCAAAGATGCCTCCTCAGCAGCGCGACGGACTGCTTGATCTGTTCGTGCAAGGCGTCGGATTCGGCGGACATTTCGGTCTGATCCCGGGTGACTGGGAGCCTGTTGCGAAGGGGCGGCTCAATACAACCCGCCCAGCGACATGTCGATGCCGCCATGGGCCGCGGCCGGCGCGGCGCCTGGCGTCGCGCCGTCCGGTGTGGACTGGCTGGCGACGCCCATGCCGACCGGCTGGGACGCACCGGGCGCCTGGCCGGGCTTGAACGCGTCGGTCACCGTGCCCGAACCGCTATCCCATTGCGCCATCGTCACGCCCGGCGGCTGCGGGAAGTCCAGCACCGGCCGGTTCTTCAGCGCCACCGCCATGTAGTCGTGCCAGATCGGACCGGCCACCGCGGCGCCCGTCTCGTTGTTGCCCAGCGTGGCGGGGTTGTCGTAGCCGACCCATACCACGGTGACGAGGTCGGGGGTAAAGCCGCCGAACCAGGCATCGGTGAAGTCCTGCGTGGTACCGGTCTTGCCGGCGATCGGCCGCCCGAGATCCTTGGCGACCGGCGCGCCGGTGCCGCGCTGCACCACGCCCTGCATCATCGTGATCAACTGGAACACGCTTTGCGGGTCGGCGATCTGCTTGCGCTCGTCGGTCACGCGCGGCGGGTTGGCCGGATCGGCGCAATCGGCGCATTCCAGGCCGCTCGGCCGCCACACCACCTGGCCGTCACGGTCCTGCACGCTGTCCACCAGAGTCGGCAGCACCTCGCGCCCACCCTGATCGAGCGAGGCATAGGCGCCGGCCTCCTTCAGCACCGTCGTCTGCACCGCGCCGAGCGCCGCCGGAAGTACGCGCGGCATGTTGTCCA
Source organism: Acetobacteraceae bacterium (assembly GCA_049522565.1). Lineage (GTDB taxonomy): Bacteria > Pseudomonadota > Alphaproteobacteria > Acetobacterales > Acetobacteraceae > JASHVB01. The sequence continues at coordinate 58,549 of JBEKNT010000002.1, read as the reverse complement.
CCTCGTGGAAGGCGATCGCGTTGTCCGCCACCGCCTGCATGCCGACAACCTGGGCGACACGCAGCGTCACCAGGTTGAGCGATTCCTCCAGCGCCACGCGCAGCGGCGTCGGGCCGCCGAAATTGCCCTCGTAGTTGCCCGGCCGCCACTTGCCGTCCGGCGTGTCGATGACGACCGGCGCGTTGAGAAAGCGCTGGCTGGGCGAAAGGCCGCGTTCCAGCGCGGTCAGGTACACGAACGGCTTGAAGCTGGAACCCGGCTGGCGTTGCGCCTGGGTCGCCCGGTTGAACTGGCTCTGCTCGAAGCTCCAACCGCCGACCAGCGCCAGCACGCGGCCGGTGGTCGGATCGAGCGACACCAGCGCGCCCTGCACCTGCGGAATTTGCCGCAGCGCAAGGCGGGTCGCCGGCGGGGGGGGAGTCGGACGGAACTTCCCGGCGGACGGCGCGGCGGATGCGGACGGCGTGGCGGATGCGGCCGCTGCGGCAGCCCCAGCGGCGGTCGGTTCGACCATCACCACATCGCCTGGCTGCATGACATCCGCCATCTTCCGGGGCGCCGGCCCCGGCTTGCCGTCCTTCACCGGCCGCGCCCAGGCGGCGTCCGACAACGTCAGCACACCGGCGCGGGCCTGCGGCGGCTGGTTGGGCTGCGCCGCCGGTTCCAGCCAGCCCAGCTTCGCTTCGCCGTCGGACAGGCTCAGGACCACCCCGAGCCGCCAGTCCGGCAGCATGCCGGGCGGCCGGGCGACCTGGGCCAGCGGACCCGTCCAATCCTGCGCCGGCGCAGCCCCGGGCTTGGCCTGGGCGGCCGGGGCCTGGGCGACCGGGGCCTGGGCGATGTTGTCGAGATGCGTCACCGGCCCGCGCCATCCGCCCAGCTTGCGGTCGTAGGCCAGCAGCCCGTCGCGCACGGATTTCTCGGCGGCAATCTGCAACGCGGGATCCAGGCTGGTGCGCACCATCAGGCCGCCCTGCGTGGTCACGTCCTGGCCGAACTGTTGGACCAGTTCCTGCCGCACCTCCTCGGTGAACCACTCTGCCCCCGGCACCGGCGCCGGGCGGCGGAACTCGGCCGGGATGATCGGCTGCGCCTTCGCCGCGGTCGCCTGCGCCACGGTGATCGCGTGGTCGTCCACCATGCGGTCCAGCACCCAGTCGCGCCGCGCCTTCGCCGCGTCGGGGAACTTGAACGGATTGTAGTTGTTCGGCGCCTTCGGCAAGGCGGCCAGGAACGCCGCCTCCGGCAAGGTGAGCTGGTCCAGACCCTTGTTGAAATAGGCCTGCGCCGCCGCCGCCACGCCATACGAGCCGAGGCCGAGATAGATCTCGTTCAGATACAGTTCCAGCACCCGCTGCTTCGACATCACGTCCTCGATCCGCATCGCCAGCAGCGCCTCGCGGATCTTGCGCGACATCGAGACTTCGTTGTTGTCCAGCAGCATGTTCTTGGCGACCTGCTGGGTGATGGTGGAGGCGCCGATCGGCCGCCGCCCGGAGCCCATATGCATCACGTCGAACACGCCGGCGCGGGCGATGGCCAGCGGATCGACGCCGTTGTGCACCCAGAAATTCTGGTCCTCAGCGGAGACGAAGGCCTGCTTGACGATGGCGGGAATGGCGGGGAAGGGCACGAAGATGCGGCGCTCGGTGGCCAGTTCGGCGACCATGCGGCCGTCGCCGGCGAACACCCGGCTCATCACCGGTGGCTGGTAGTTTTTCAGCCCGTCCACGTCCGGCAGGTTGGCACTGTAGTGGCGCCAGGCGACATAGCCTCCGGCCGCGCCGACGGCACCGCCGAGCACGACGATGCCGAGCAGGGCGCCGAAGACGCCGCGGACGAAGCGGACAAAGGGATGGCGGCCGCGCCGACGTGGCGGCGGCGGAGGCTCGCGCCGGGGGCGGCGCGGTCCGGAGGGCGGAACCAGCGGCTCGCCCGCAGTCAGGGGTGTGGTCATGCTTCGCGCGATATGGGCCTTTTCGTGAGCGGCCGCCAGCAACGACAGCGATAGCAGACATTCGTTCCGGACGGGTGTGGCGTGGGGGAGTCAGTTGACGCCGCGCTGCCGGCTTGCCTGGCTACCGGAGCGGCGATCAGGCGATCCGCAATGGGCGGGAGAGCGGTAGCGGGCGGCCTCGATGATCGTGTATCGGCCACGCAGACCCTCGCCGAACCGGTCGATGGCGGCTATCAGCCGTTCCGCCTTGTCTGCACGATCGGTCGCGTCGATCCGCATCAGCACAACGCCGGGAACCGGCCTCGCCTGGCGAAAGTCGACATCCAAACTGGCGGCGAATCGACGTTACGATTCCCGTGCGGATGCCGTCGGGGCGTTGGGTCCGACAGGCTGCTAGAACCGCACGTCCGGCCGCGTCAGTCCATAATGTGCCCGCAGCGTCTCGCCCGCGTAGCCGGTGCGGAACAACCCGCGCCGCTGTAGCAGAGGCACCACCTGGGCGACGAACACCTCCAGCATCGCCGGCAGCACCGGCGGCATGACGTTGAAGCCGTCCGCGGCGCCGTCGCGGAACCAGTCCTCGATCAGGTCGGCGATCTGTTCCGGCGTGCCGGCGGTGACGAAATGCCCGCGTGCGCCGGCCATGTAGCCGAGCAATTGCCGCAGCGTCGGCTTTTCCCGGCGCACCAGGCCGATGATTACTTCGGTCCGGCTGCGCGCCGCCTGCACCGTGGCGGGATCGGGAAAATCCTCCGGTGACAGCACGGCGTCCAACGGCAGGTGGGAAAAATCGTGGCCGCCGAACCGGCCCGACAGCCGCTTGCGGCCGACTTCCGGATCGCTCAGGTCGTTCAGTTCGCGCGCGATGCGGTGGGCCTCGGCCTCGGTCGAGCCGATCACCGGGCTCAGGCCGGGCAGGATCAGCACCTGGTCCGGCGCGCGGCCTTCATCGGCGGCCAGCGCCTTCAGGTCGGCGTAGAAATCCTTCGCGGTGGCCTTCTCCATCTGGGCGGTGAAGACCGCCTCGGCATGGCGCGCGGCGAAGCGGCGTCCGGTGTCCGACGAGCCGGCCTGCACGAATACCGGGCGTCCCTGCGGGCCGCGCGGAATGTTCAGCGGGCCCGCCACCTGGTAGTGCGGTCCGACGTGGTTCACCGCACGGATGCTGCCGTCGCGGGCGTAGGCGCCGCTGGCGCGATCATCCAGCACCGCGTCGTCCGACCAACTGTCCCATAAGCCGGTCACCACGCGCATGTATTCCTCGGCGCGTTCATAGCGCTCGGCGTGGCTGAGCGGACCGGTGCCGCCGTAGTTGCCGGACGCGGTCGCCAGCCAGGTGGTGACGATGTTCCAGCCGGCCCGGCCGTTGGAGATGTGGTCGATCGAGGCGAACTGCCGCGCCAGGTTGAACGGCTCGGTGTAGGTGGTTGAGCATGTGGCGATGAGGCCGATGCGGGTGGTGGCCCCGGCCAGGGCGGCGAGGGTGGTGATGGGTTCCAGCCAGGTGCGGGGGGCGTGCGCGACGTCCTCGCCCACCCCCAACGTGTCCGCCAGGAAGACGGAATCGAACAGCCCGGCTTCCGCCTTGCGCGCCAGGTCCGTGTAGTAGCGGATATCGGTCAGCGGCAGCGGCGAGGCGGATGGATGGCGCCACGCCGCCTCATGGTGGCCGCGGCCGTGGATGAACAGGTTGAGGTGGAGGTGGCGGGGCATCGCGCGCTACCGGACCTGGTCCGCTTGCGACGCCGCTTGTCGTGCCATGGCCCTGCTCCGTTGCTGGCGGGTGGCACCAAGCCTAGGCGCGCCACTCGCGGCACGGCAAGCTGGCTGAACGAGCGCTCACGCTTCGATCTGCCGGGAAAGGAATCTGGCCGTTGCCAGCGTCAGCGTCGCGCCACGCGGCCCGGGGTCCCGCCACGGAGGCGGCGTTCCCGCAGCATCGGACGGAACCGCAGGAACCAGCTTGGTTGCCTCACCTGCGTAACACGCCGGGTATCGGCGCGGCATCGGGTGCGGCGGCAGAGCCCGTCCCGGATTGGCGGAGGCAGACCGGCATTTGACAGCGACCCGCGGCGATAAAGCGTATGCCACGCGCAGCTCGCCCGGGTTGTCTGACGCGCTGCGTGGCATCCTGTTGATGTGCGCCGGCGTCTCGACGTTCCCCTTCATGAACGCCGCGGTGAAGCTGCTGACCGCGCACTATCCTTCCGCGCAGATCACCTGGGCGCGCTTCACCGGGCACCTGATCGTCATGCTGATCGTGTTCCTGCCGCGCTACCGGTGGACGCTGCTGCGGACGCGACGGCCGGCGGTGCAAATCGGCCGTTCGATCCTGATGCTGCTGAGCAATCTGCTGTTCGTCATGGCGATCGGGAGGGTGCCGCTCGCGACTGCCTCGGCGATCGGCTTCACCGCGCCGCTGATCGTCACCGCGCTGTCGGTGCCGCTGCTGCGCGAGAACGTCGGATGGCGGCGATGGAGCGCGGTGATGGTGGGCTTTGCCGGCGCGGTCACGGTGATCCGGCCGGGCAGCGGCTTCTCCGACCCGGCGACCTTGCTGCTGCTGTTATCGGCGCTGGCCTACGCGCTGTACCAGATCGCGACGCGCTGGGTCGGTCGTTACGACAACGCCGCGACGGGCATCATCTTCGCTGCCCTGTTTGGCTCGCTGGCGATGAGCCTGGCGATGCCGTTCGTCTTTGTGATGCCGCGCACGGTGTGGGACGGGTTGCTGTTCGGCTGCCTGGGGTTGCTCGGCGGCTTCGGGCATTACCTGGTGATTCGCGCCTTCCAGCTTGGCGCCGCGGCGCTCATCGCGCCGTTGGGGTATGTCGAGCTGGTTGGGACCACGGTGCTGGGGTATCTGATCTTCGACAATTTCCCGGATCTGTGGACCTGGATCGGTGCCGGGATGATCATTGCGTCGGGTATCTATATCGCGCTGCGTGAGAGGCGTCGGTAGGTGGCGAGGACTTGAAGCGTTCCGACCACCCTTACCCGACGCACGCTTGGGAGTGGTCAGGGATAAACGAATCGTGTTGTAGCGCACGATCACCCGTACCGTCATGGCCCGCGGAGGCGGGCTGTCCATGACTTTCCCTGCTGCAAGCAACAAAGTCGTGGCTGCCGACCTGAGTCGGCATGACGATGGTGGCGCCGATGGTGGCGGCGTCCTTGAGTCGATCGTTTCGCCGCTTGGTATTATTCCGCAACGGACCCTGCGTGTCACCGACGAACCGCGACGCGCCGGCGAACACCCGGGTGAGTCGAGCTGCTAAAAGCGGCCGGCCGCGCAATCTTCATACTCGCCGTCACGGCCCAGCCGTGGACCTTCCACGTTCGGTCAGAGCGACGGTGGATCGGCTATTGCGTGCGAACCACTGTCGTGGTGGAGCCAGGCGCCATATAGCCCGGCGCCGGCGTCACATAGGTGGTGCTGGTACTGGTGCTGGACGGTGCCATATAGCCCGGTGCCGGGGCCGCATACGTCGTCGTGCTGGAGCCGATCGGCGCATAGGGTGCCCCCGGCGCCGGAGCCGCATACGTGGTCGTGGTTGTCGTTGCCGGGTTGTAGGTGGTGGTGGTCATCTGTGGCGGTTCCTGCGTGGCGCATCCGCCCAGGCCCAAAAAAACCACCGGAAGCAAGAGGGAATAGCGCATGGGAAATTTCCTTCTGGTTTGATGTTGCAGTTGAGATGGCTTCTCCCGGGCAACACCGGTAGGCTCGGAATCTACGCAGACGCGTCCCGGAGGCCACCGCGCAGGCTTGCGTCCGACATTCTGCTGCAAGGACCTGCTGCCCGGCGGTCGCAAGGTATCCTGCGATAAGAGCGACCGCCTTTGACCCTCCACCTTCCGCCGCGCAAACTCCCTCCATGCTCTCCGCCTATCTCGACCCGCGCACCGGCCAGACCTTCCCGCTCGACCAGCCCCGCTGGTCCGGCCCCGACCACGCGCCCCTGTTGCTGACCGCACTCCCCGGCATCACCCGCGCGCAGATCGATTTTTCCCACCGCAGCCTGTGGCGCTACCGCGCCGCCTTCCCGCTGCAACCCGACGACCCGATCACCCTCGGCGAAGGGACAACGCCGCTGCTCCGCCGCACCATCCACGACGCGCCGGTGCACCTGAAATGCGAGTGGCTGATGCCTACCGGTAGCTTCAAGGACCGTGGTGCCAGCGTCATGCTGTCGCTGCTCCGCGCGCAGGGGATCACCGCGGTGCTGGAAGACAGCTCCGGCAACGGCGGCGCCGCCATCGCCGCCTACGCCGCGGCCGGCGGCATGGCGGCCACCATCATGGCCCCCGCCTCCACCAGCCCGGCCAAGCTGGTGCAGATGCGCGCGCACGGCGCCACGCTGGAGCTGGTTCCCGGCACGCGGCAGGACACCTCCGACGCCGCGGTCCGCCGCGCCGAAACCATCTTCTACGCCAGCCACAACTGGCACCCGTTCTTCCTGCACGGCACCAAGACGCTGGCCTACGAACTGTGGGAGGATTTCGGCTTCCGGGCGCCGGACAATGTCATCACCCCGTGCGGCGCCGGCTCCAACGTGCTCGGCTGTGAGATCGGCTTTGCTGAACTGCAACGCGCCGGCGAGATCGCCGCCATCCCCCGCATTTTCGCCGTCCAGCCGGCCAATTGCGCGCCGATCGCCGCCGCCTTCCTGGCTGGCGCCGACACGCCGGTGCCGACCGACATCAAGCCCACGATCGCCGAGGGCACCGCCATCGCTCAGCCGATCCGGCTGCGCGAGGTGCTCGGTGTGCTGCGCGAAACCAATGGCGGCGCGGTCATGCTGTCGGAACAGGAGATCGTCGGTGCCATGTTCGACCTGGCGCGACTCGGCCTGTATGTCGAGCCGACCGCGGCGCAGGCCGTTGCTGCCTTCGCCAAACTGCTGCAAGCCGGCACCATCACGCCCGAGCAGACCACGGTGCTGGTGCTGACCGGCAGCGGCCTGAAGGCCACGCCGCGCATCGCCGAGCTGCTGGAGGCCTGATATCGTCGGAGCAAAGCGGGGGAGGGCGGACATGGCCACACGCATCGGCATCGCCGGCGTCACCGGACGGATGGGACTGCTTCTGGTGGAGGAAACCCGTGCCGCCGGAGCCGAACTGGTCGGCGGCATTGGCCGTGCCGGCTCGTCCAAGCCGATGCCCCCGGGCGTGGAGCCCTACGCCGACATCGCCGCACTCGCCGCCGCGTCCGGCGTGGTGGTGGATTTTTCCACCGCTGCCGCCGCCCAGCCCCATGCCGCGGCGCTGGCGCAGGCCGGGAAGGCGTGGGTGCTCGGCACCTCCGGTCTGTCGGCGGCGGACGAGGCCGCCGTCGCCGCGGCGGCCCAACGCATCCCCGTGGTGTATGCCTCGAATTTTTCCCCCGGCGTGAACCTGGTGCTGGCGCTGGCCGAGCGGATGGGCGCCGCGCTGCCGGCCGAAACCTACGACGCAGAGATCATGGAGATGCACCACCGGCAGAAGGTGGACGCCCCGTCGGGCACCGCGATCGGCATCGGCCGGGCGGTGGCCAGGGGTCGCGGCGTCGTGCTGGACGACGTCATCCAGAGCGGCCGGCACGGCCATACCGGCGCCCGTCAGACCGGCGCTATCGGCTTCGCGGCGTTGCGCGGCGGCCAGGTGGTGGGCGAGCACACGCTGATCTTCGCCGCGGCAACGGAGCATATCGCGCTGACCCACCGGGCCTTCGACCGCCGCGCCTTCGCCTCCGGCGCGATACGCGCCGCGCTGTGGGTGGCGGGGCGGCCACCCGGGCTCTACGCGATGATGGACGTGCTCGGCATGGCATGAGCGACGCCGCCGCGCGGTTCGCCGCGCGCTACCCGGTCGTCCGGCACGTCATCATCGTGAGTGGAAACGCTCAACCGCACCGGTCATTGCAAGAAGCGCAGCGATTCGGCCATCCCCTGCCTGACGAACCGCCGACGATTCGTCGGGCGGGAGATTGACGCGTCGATTCACCCCTCGCAATGACAGTCGGCCCTGGCGATACCGGTCAGCGTGGACATGCGCTAATGCGAGTGGGGCAGCAGCGACGTCACCGCCGAAGGAGAGGATTCCGGCAGATTGTTCAATACCCAATTGGGATTGTGGTAGGCCGAGTATGGATCGACCAGCAGATGATCCAATGGGATGCCCAAATTGATCGCTTGTTGCATAAAGCCATTCATCTCCGCGAGATATTGCGCCTGCGTTTGGCCTGGCGCTGGTGCGTTGGCGACGATGTAGAGGCCGACTTTGACGCCGGCTGCCGCGAAGGCTTGCGTCGCAGCGGCAATAGATGTGAATGCCGGCGTCGGAGGCTTGCGAACATCTCCCGAAAGATGCATGTCCAGATTCACATAACTGATGGGCTTGTTGGTCTGTCTGGCGAATTCCCTGAAGAACGGCAGCGAATAAGCATTGATCCATTGATCGTCCGTCCAGAACACCGGCCCCTGCTCGATTGAGAATTGGACGTCGGGATAGACGCTCAGGATCTTCCGCACATATCCCAGCATAAAGCTGACGGTCCGTGGTATTGTGAAGTTGCAACGATTGATGCCGGCCGTCAGGGGCGTGTCGAACAGGATGACGTCGATCCGTCCCCCCCAATTCTTCCATATCTGGATGCCGTTCCAGTCGCTGAGCGGGTAGTTATAGGTCGGATAGGGAAAGTCTGTCCGGTCATTATAAAATAAGCCTTCGGTGCTTTGGGTGAGGCGGGTGCCTTTGACCGGATAGCCGTAGGTGCCACTGCTGACACAACCGGAATCAGGTCCGATTGTAAGCGAGTTGGCATAGAAACCGATCTTCACCTGCGGATGCGCCTTCGACCAATCCAGCAGCGCTTTTCCAGCGGGATTTACGTTGGGCATAACATCGACATTGCCGATGACGAGCATCCCGACATCCGATGGATCCCATGCGGCACCGGGCAGGAACATGGCGTTGTAGTCGCCCTGCAATGTAAAGCTCAATTGGTTGTTGATGCCGTTTGGCCCGGTTCCAGGTACCCTGACTTCCTTGCCGTCGATCATCTTGACCACATAGGGGTACCAGTCGCTGGGGCCGAACCAGGCCAGGCCGGGAAGTCTATGGCTAACCGTCCCTGGCGTTGCCGGTTGCGCCATCGTCGGATGGGGCAGGCCGGTCAGCAGGAACAGGAGCGCGAATAGCCAGAGAACGATAGACTGCATGATGAGCGATCCTGCGGTGCGATGAACCTTGATGAGCGTGCTGTCGATGGCCAGATTGCCGGACGTTCCGGCCGGCGCGAAGACGGTGGGGTCGGCCAACGCCGAAAACACGCCGCTGCCGATGCGGTGGTCGAAGCTGCTCGCCGTCGTCGCGCCGCTCGCCCGGACGAGGGTCACGCCATCCGTATGCGGATCGGGTACCGCTTCCGTGACGATGTTTTCGGCTACCTGCGGCATCGCCAAATCCTCCCCGGCGCTTGCTCTCCCGCTGAGTCCTGCGCGTCTCGCTACTGCGCGGCCGGCCGTGCGACCGCGGCTTGCTCCGCGCCCTGCATGCGCTGGCGAACGCCCGGCACCTCGATGTCGATGACCTGGCCGTTGCCGTCGGAATCGAGCATGACGCCGGGCGCCACACCGTCGGTCCAGGCAGCGACAACGCCGGGCGCCGCGAACCAGATCGGAATGGCATCCGCCTCGGGGTCATAGCTGGTTTGGATCATCGTCGCGCTCCCCTGTCGTAACGGGCCGTCACCAGCAGCATATCGTCGCCATCCGGCCGATGCCACAAGCGGTAATGAGTGGTCGCCGAAGGCCGGGATGGCCTGCGACCGGCTTTCAAGGTTGACGTGTTGCCGTCCCCGGCAGGGGCGCCGGTGCCAAAGGGACTCGCGCGGACGCGAACGTCGCGGCGATCTTCGCCTCGGTCTTGCCCATGGCGGTGAGCAGGCCGCGGTAGTTCGCGATCGCCGCGTCGCGGTGCGGGTGGGCGTGGCCGGTGTCGTGCCGAATTCGCTGTTCACCGCCGGGAGGAAGACCCGCGCGAACCATCTGCGCCGCCGTGACCGACCGTTACGCCGCCGAGCGTGCCACATCCCGGCGACGCTTACACAGCCGCGCCGCGCACTTGCGGCACGCCGCTCCGGCGACGGCCCGCCGGGCGGGGCCACTCAGCCCTGCAGCACTCCGGCCGCCATCGCCCTTGACACTAACATTAACTAACACTATAACTAACCGCCATGAACGACACGCCGCAGCAGCAACCCGACCCCGCCGAGCAACGCCGGTGGGCCATCTTCGACGAGGTCCGCAGAATCCTGCACGCCACGCTGCCCCCGCCGCTGGCTGACACGCCGGAGGCGTGGGCCTTGCGCGACAGCGCCGCCCTCGCCGCGGTCGTCTCCCTGGCCCCGGTCAACATGGCGGAGGCCGCCCTCGCCGCCCACCACGTCGTCGCCATGGACCACGCCAGCGACTGCCTGCGCCTGGCCGCGCAGCACGCGGCCGACCCCGAGGTGTCCGGGCGACTCCGTGACCAGGCGGCCAGCATGGGGCGCGTGGCGCGCGGCTACCAGTCGATGCTGCTGAAGGTGCAGGCGGTGCGCCGGAAGCGCCAAGCGAACCCCGTCACCCGCGAGAGCGACGCCCGGACCGAGCAATACGTCCTCCGCCAGATGACCGAGGCGCTGGAGAGCATTATGGCCGCGGAAAAGCCGCCGGCGGTCGCGGAGAGCATGATGGCCGCGGAAAAGCCTCCGGCGGCCGCGCCAGAGCCCGATCGTCCTGGCCCCGCGCGCCAGCGCGATCGGCCGATGAATCTGCGTCTTTGGCAAGCCCATCTCCACGCCGGGCCGCCAAAACCGATTGATAAAACAATTCACTAACATTATACGCCCGCCATGGACCAATCCCCGCACGTCCGGCAACCCGACCCCGCCTACCAACTCCAGCAGGACATCTACGACGAGGCCGTCGAAGTCCTGCGCGACATGCTGCCGCGCACCGGCACGCCGGAGGTCTGGTGCCGCCGCGTGCGCGTCGCCATCGCCCGATGACCAACGCGCTGGAGCGCCTGCCCCCGCGCGGTGCTGCCGGCGCCGGCCGCGGCCGCGACGCCCGATGCACCGGCGGCCGAACCGCCCTCCCCGCTATCTGAGGCGATTCGGCCGCGGGACTACGCGGAGTGGTCCGGCGAAGAGAAGCGGGTGGACCCCTGTGGGCGGCAGCCTGGGATCGGCGTCAAACCTCGCTTTTGTGCACCCTTCCGCGCGATACCGGTGGGTCGGGGAACGCTGGGCAATCGGCTCGCCCGCCTCTCACCCGGCGCGGCGCCGTCTCGCGTGGGGCAACACGAGACGCTGATGAGACGGCGCTGGCTTCGGGCCGCGCGGCGCCTCTGCCTCACCCGATCGCCCTGCGATTGTTGCCGTTGTACTTGATTCCCCCCCAGCTTTCCGCCACACACCGCCGGCCCGGCATCTCGGCGCGGGCGGTGGTCGTTTGCGGCCGCACCCTCCCTACGCGAGAGAGCATACATGCGCGATACCGGCGAGTTCTTGTTCACATCCGAATCGGTGTCGGAGGGCCACCCGGACAAGGTCGCCGACCGGCTCAGCGACACGGTGCTCGACGCCTACCTCGCCGCCGACCCGTACTCGCGCGTGGCCTGCGAAACGCTGGTGACGACAAACCGCGTCGTGTTTGCCGGCGAAACGCGCGGCCCTTCGACGGTGACGCCGGACCTGCTGGCGCATCTCGCGCGCATGGCGATCCACGACATCGGCTACGACCAGCCCGGCTTCAGTTGGGAACACGCGCAAATCTCCTGCCACCTCCACTCGCAGTCCGCCGACATTGCCCAGGGCGTCGATGCCGGCGGCAACAAGGATGAGGGCGCCGGCGACCAGGGCATGATGTTCGGCTATGCCTGCCGCGAGACCGACGCGCTGATGCCGGCGCCGATCCACTACGCCCACGCCATCCTGCACCGCATCCGCGAGCTGCGGCATATCCGTGACCAGTCGGTGGCCGGCCTGCTGCCCGACGCCAAGAGCCAGGTGACGCTGCGCTACATTGACGGCAAGCCGGTGGGTGCCACCAGCGTGGTCGTGTCCACCCAGCACGTCGAGGATCTGGAGCAGGCCGAGATCAAGCGCATGCTGTGGCCGATCGTGGAGAGCACGCTGCCGGGCGGCTGGATGTGCCCGGAGGCGGAGTTTCACGTCAACCCGACCGGCAAGTTCGTCACCGGCGGTCCGGACGGCGATTGCGGCCTGACCGGGCGCAAGATCATCGTTGACACCTATGGCGGCGCGGCACCGCATGGCGGCGGTGCGTTCAGCGGCAAGGATCCGACCAAGGTGGATCGCTCCGCCGCCTACGCCTGCCGCTACCTCGCCAAGAACGTCGTCGCCGCGGGGCTGTCGGACCGCTGCACGATCCAGGTCAGCTACGCCATCGGCATTTCCCGCCCGCTCTCGGTCTATGTCGATTTGCAGGGCACCGGGAAGGACGTCGACGCGACGCGCCTGGAGAAGGTGCTGAGCGAGGTGATGAACCTGACGCCGCGCGGCATCCGCGAGCATCTGCACCTGAACCGGCCGATCTATGTGCCCACGTCGGCCTACGGCCATTTCGGCCGCACGCCGGACGAGGAAAAGGGCACCTTCACGTGGGAAAAGACCGACCTGGTGCCGGCGCTGAAGTCAGCCTTTCGGCGCTGAAGCCGCCGCCGGAGCGACTCTATGGCCGCGCCCGCGGCCACAAGCTGCGGCCGCGCCAACAGCGTTTGCTCGAGGTGACGCTGCCCCGGCTGGCGTTCCCCGCGGCGCAGGCCGGCGATCCGTTCGCGGCTTTCCCCCGCCGACCGCGCGCGGTTTGGCTGGAGGTGGGCTTCGGGGGCGGCGAGCATGCGCTGGCGCAGATCGCCGCGCATGCCGACATCGGCCTGATCGCCTGCGAGCCATTCGAGAACGGCGTCTGCTCGCTGCTGTCGCGCTTGGTCCCGGACGGTGAGGAGGCACACGGGTCCCTGCCGCCCAACCTGCTGGTGTGGCCCGATGACGCCCGTGTCCTGCTGAAGCTGCTGCCGGATGCCTGCCTGGACCGGCTGTTTCTGCTGTTCCCCGACCCATGGCCAAAGGCGCGCCACGCCAAGCGTCGCTTCGTGCATCCCGTGTTGTTGCCGCTGCTGGGACGCGTGCTGCGGCCGGGTGCGGAATGGCGCGTGGCAACCGATGACCCGACCTACCAGGCCTGGGTGACCGAGGTCATGGCGGCGCAGGACCTGTTCGATGCGCCGCCGCCGGTGGCCGAACGCCCCCCCGGCTGGCCGCCAACCCGCTACGAGGCGAAGGCGCTGCGCGAGGGGCGTGTGCCGAACTATTGGTCCGTACACCGCTCTCGCGTTGTTTGAGGGAGAGGTGGTGGTGATGGGTGAGCGCCGGGTCGCCGGTGAGTATCGAATTGGCGACTGTCGAGACGTCTGACATGGAGATCGTTTTCCATCGATTGCGTAATCAGCACATCAGGGTACGCGGTTGGGTCAATATTTGCCGCGCGAGTTGCAGGAAAACATTCCACCCGGATTCAAACTGACCCACTGCCGATCACCCTTACCCACACCGCTGACGCGCCTCGACCCCTCCGGTCCGCGGTGCGGAAGCCATTATTCCCTCGCCGATCCCACCTCGTAGCCTTCCCGCCGCGCCAACGCGTAGAGCCGGCTGAGCTTGCGCTCCGCGGACAAGGTCGCGTCCGCCAGCACCGGATGCGCCCACGCGGTCGCCTCGCTGGTCTCGAAATCCGGGCGCACCAGCAACGCCAGCACCGTGTAGCGCAGCACCTGCTGCTCGGTGCGCATCCCCGCACCCGCCGCGCGGCCAATCGCGTCACGCACCAGCGCGGATAGCGCGGTGCGGTTCATCGCCATGGTTTCCAGCGGAAACCTGTCGCCCAATGCGACGACAATCCGACGCGTCAGCGCGGGGCCGGAGAGTGCGATCATCTGTTCGGCGCGCAGGCGCAGCATCGAACCCGTTCCTCTCGCTGGTCCAGGCGGTCGCCGGTTCAGACGGGGCTGGCGAAGCGGGCGAAAGACCTAGCCAAAACTTCGTAGATCGGCCGTTTGAAGTCCACCGCCAAAGCCGGCAACTCGGCCAGGGCGGCCCAGCGCCACGCATCGAATTCGGGGTGCGGATCGAGATCGAGCCTGATGTCGCGGTCCTCGCCGGTGAAGCGAAGGGCGAACCAGCGCTGGCGCTGGCCGCGATAGCGCCCCTTCAGCGCGACTCCGACCAGATGTGGCGGCAGGTCGTAGGTGAGCCAATCCGGATGTTCGCCGATGATCTGTGCCCGGGCGGTGCCGATCTCCTCGGCGAGTTCCCGCAGCACCGCCGTGCGCGGGTCCTCGTCCTTGTCGATGCCACCCTGCGGCAACTGCCAGCCGCCCGGAGCGCCTTCCGCATTCGGCAGATCGGCGCGGCGCGCGACAAAGATCCGCCCGTCACGGTTGAACAGCACGGCGCCGACATTGGGGCGGTAGGGCAGCAGGCTCATTGCGCCGAGGCTGCCACGTCCGACGGTGGCCGCGCCAGTGCGCTGACCGGCGTCAGCGCCAAACCACGCTCGAGCAGACCGTTCGCCCAGGCCGCGATGTGCTGCACCGTCACGGGGCTGGGCGCCTCGGCCAGGCCGAGCGCATCGCCCCGGTCATGGGCGATCTGCTCCAGTTGGGCGAGCTTTACGTCGATGTCGTCGATCGGTTCGTCCACCTCCAGATCGACCTCACGGCTCCAGACATGGTGCTGGACCGCGACGCCGCCCGATCCCGCCGGTCGCGCGTCGACATAGAGCAATCCGCGGCGAGCCAACTCCGCCAGGATCGGGTCCATCTGGTCCGCCATCCCGGCAAGCCGTTCGCCACGCAGGCCACCGAGCGCATTGGTGACGCCGACATAGCCGCCGAGATGCGCCAGCAGCCAGCGCAGGCGGTCGAGATTTTCCGCCGGCGACAGGCCGGTCATCAGTGCCCGCGGGCCCGGATCGTTCGCCGGAAAACCCTGCGGCTCCATCGGGATGGCCAACAAGTACTCATGCTCCCCCAGACGCGCGGCGGCCAGCAGCTTCGGCAGCCGTGTGGCGTACGGGGAGACGGCGAGGGTGACGCCACCCGGCAGGTCGTGGATCGCCTTGCTGCTGTCATCCTGGTTCAGGCCGATGCCCGCCAGCAGGATGCCGACGCGCGGCCGCCGGCTGCTGCGGTCGAACCCGGCGGCATAGACTTGCATCGGCCGCCGGCCGTCCTCGGCAATGCGCGGCAGCATGTCGGCGGGAGCGCCGGGCGTCGGCTCCAGCAGCGCGGGATCGGGGTCGGCGATCGGCCCAGGTGTGTCGCGGCCCGGACGGTCGGCGACTGTTGCCTCGCGGTGCTCGGTCACCAGCGGCCGGGGTGCCGCCGCTGGGGCCGGGGCAGCGGCGGCGACCGGCGGCGGTGCCGTCGCCGCCTGGCCATGCAGCGGCGGAGGTGGCGGACCGAGCACCTGCAACACCGCTGCGCCGCCGCCGACCAGCAGCAACACCGCCAGCCAGAACGCGCCAAGGCCACGCCAGCCGCCGAGCATCTGCCCTATCATTGTCCCACCCGTTATGGTCGGGCTTGACCCGGCCATCCACGCACCGCCAGCCGTGCGTGGATGGCCGGGTCAAGCCCGGTCATGACGGGAGGACGCAGGATCACGCCCTCAGTTCGACGTGACGGCCTTCTGCGCCGCCATGGC
Source organism: Acetobacteraceae bacterium (assembly GCA_049522565.1). Taxonomy (GTDB): domain Bacteria; phylum Pseudomonadota; class Alphaproteobacteria; order Acetobacterales; family Acetobacteraceae; genus JASHVB01. Next base: position 42,839 of record JBEKNT010000002.1, on the reverse strand, counting down.
CTTGGCGAGCACCATCGCCTCCTGCAACTGGAAGTCGGTCGTGTCCGGCTTGGCCGGGTCGAACTTGGGGAAGTCCTCCGGCGGCTTGGCGGGGATTTCCTTCGCGATCGGCGGCAGGTCGGTGCGTGGCGCTGCCTCGGTCTGGCCGGTGCCGCCCTCGTTCTTGATCGTGCCGTTCAGGTCCGCCTCGCGCTCCGGACCGAAATGCGGTTGCTCCTCGCGCGTCTCCGCCACGGTCACGTCGGGCGCGATGCCCAGCCCCTGGATCGAGCGACCGGACGGCGTGTAGTAGCGTGCGGTGGTCAGCCGCATTGCCCCGTTGCCCGGCAGCGGGATCACCGTCTGCACCGACCCTTTGCCGAAGCTCCGGGTGCCCAGCAGCACGGCGCGGTGGTGGTCCTGCAGCGCGCCGGAGACGATTTCCGACGACGACGCCGAGCCGTTGTTGATCAGCACGATCAGCGGGGTGTTGGGGATCAGGTCGTCGCCCTTGGCGTCCCAGCGCTGACTGTCCTCCGGATGACGGGCACGGGTGGAGACGATCTCGCCCTGGTCGACGAAGTCGGACGACACCGCCACCGCCTGGTCGAGCAAGCCGCCCGGGTTGTTACGCAGGTCGAGGATCAGCGCGGTGAGTTTGCCCCCCGCCTGCTGCTTTAGCGTCTTCACCGCCGCCTTCAGCCCGGAATCCGCCTGTTCGGTGAACTGGGTCAGCCGGACATAGCCGATATTGTCCGCCTCCATCCGCGACTTGATCACCTGGATGTGGATGATCTCGCGCAGCAACGCTTGCTCGATCGGCTTGTCGGTGCCCTCGCGCTTGATGGTCAGGGTGATCTTGGAGTTGGGCGGGCCCCGCATCCGATCCACCGCATCGTTCAGGCTGATGCCCTGGACGGTCTTGCCGTCGATCGCGGTGATGATGTCGCCGGCCTTGATGCCCGCCTTGGCGGCCGGCGTGTCGTCGATCGGCGAGATCACCTTGATGAAGCCGCTTTCCTGGGTGACTTCGATGCCCAGCCCGCCGAATTCGCCCTTGGTCTGCACCTGCATGTCGCGGAACGCCTTGGCGTTCATGTACGAGCTGTGCGGATCGAGCCCGGTGAGCATACCGTTGATGGAGTTCTCCACCAGGTCCTTGTCGGTGACCGGATCGACGTATTCCGCGCGCACCCTCTCGAACACGTCGCCGAACAGGGTCAGCAGGCGGTAGGTGTCGCTGCGCGACTCTTCCTGCGCCGAGGCGGCCGGGATGCCGAAGTGCAGGCCAAACAGCATGCCGGCCGCCGGCAGGGCGGCGGCACCGGCCACGAAGGCGGTCCCGACCAGCAAAACTGTCCGCAGACGACGGGGAAACCGGAGACGCACGTCCATTCGTTGTTCCTTCGCCACCCGATGGTCGGGCGGATCGCTTGTCCAGGGTTGGGAAGCTCACCTTTTCGCGCGTTGGGGACGCAAAAGTCCAGTGGACAATTGTCAATGTCGAACCTGCAACCTGTCTCCCGGCAGCGGGAGAGGTCGAGACGCGCCAGCGGCGACGGTGAGGGCGATCGGGTCGGCACGCAGGGTCAGCTGCGGCGCCAGGGCACTTCCACCCAGACCGGCAATCACGATGGCCCGCCCGCGCGGTTGCCGGCCGGCAGTGCCTCAGGGGCGTCTCGTTTCGCCCCACGTGAGTGCTATTTTTGATCTTGTTCCGCATCAGGCGAGACGGTGCTGGGACAGCCATCGGTTATTGGCCAGGGTCTCGATAGATCCGGCCACGGCGCGGCAGGTTACGTCGGCTTTGTCGGGGAGCCAGCCGGGCGAACGCGGCGATAGCAGCGCGGGATAGGACGGAGTCTGGACGGCCACCGGCATCGGCCAAAGTCTCGACATCCCCAGGCGGCAAGGCCCGCTTCTGCGGCTTTGGCAGGAGCCAGCCAGGCGACCCTGGCGATGGCAGCGCGGTTGACGGCCGGCGGCATCTCACCAGCTTCTCGTCGTCCCATGTCGGTCATCCGACGCCATGCGTCGATACGATAGTGCATGGTGAGGCTCCGGCGAGGCTGCACCCGACCCGGCTGTCGTCGGGATCGCCGGGGGAACGTGATATCGCCGTCGGCTTCATTGCCGCCGTGGCGCAGGACCGTGCGCCCACTCAACAATCCGCTCGACTCGCCGGTCGCAAAGACGACATCGGCTTCGAGCGGGTGGTTTACGCCCCGCCGTGCGAGCATCAGCGTGAATACGTCCGGCTGATACCATGCCTCGGCCTCCCAAGCGACGGTCTACGGCACCTCGCATATCGTGTCGAAAAGGGCAACGGAGTGCGTCTTCGAGAAAGGCTGCGACACCTTCATCCGCGGCGCCGGGCAGCAGGGGAACGCCGATCTCTCCCCCGAGGCCGCGGCATACCTTGGCAAAAAAGGGCTGCGATGTGGTGGTCGCTCCGACGCCCGAAGCGATTCATGCCTTCAACAAGGCCCACGGCAAAAAGGGCGGTCTTTTCCATGTGACCTGCTAAAGCCGTATCTCAGTCTCGTCGTCCACGCAGCATCGAACCTTACATGACGGTCTCCAGCCGCGTGAACCGCACCGGAATGAACTCGCGCACGCGGACCCTCCCATCAGCCTCCTTGTGGACCACCGCGAGAACCTGCGCTTCGTCAGCGCCCAGCGGCAGGACCATGCGCCCGCCTTGCTTGAGCTGTCGAAGCAGCGCCGGCGGCGGCTCGTCGGCCGCCGCGGTCACCATGATTTTGTCGTAGGGGGCATGCTCCGCCCAACCGCGCGACCCATCGCCGACACGAATTGCGACTGTATCATAACCAAGCTGGCGCAAGCGCGATTCCGCCTCGCCGGCAAACTCCTCGACAACTTCAACGCTGTACACCCGGGCGACAAGTTCTGCCAGCAAAGCTGCGTGGTAACCCAGCCCGGTCCCAATCTCCAGCACCGTATCGTGCGGATCGGGCGCCAGCAGATCCGTCATCAGCGCGGTGATGAAGGGCTGTGAGATCGTCTTGTTGAAGCCGATCGGCAGCGGCGCGTCCTCGTAGGCGACATGCGCCAGCGGTGCAGGTACGAACCGATGCCGCGGCACTCTTAGCATTGCCGCCAATACCCGTTCGTCGAGCGTGGCCTTGCCAAGCTCGTCGTCCATCAGGTCACTGTGAATTCCGATTGTCTCGACCATGTGCCGGCGCAGGATGTCAAAGTGCTTTTCACTCATCGGTTTCATGCAAGGCCGCCTTTCTCCCAATGACCCTTGCCGCCAGGCAGTTTTGGATCAGCCGCGCAAGGCAGTCGGAGCGTAGCAGGGTGCGACCTGCACATCCATCACGGCGAAGATACCGCTTTCCACCGCTTCGATCGGCCTGCGCAAGCTACGACTCCAGGCCAAGCCGCGATAACCGATATTCCGAGCGTGTCGCTCGGAAGTTCCGCAATAATGAGACCGGCGTATTCACCAAAGATCATGTCGTCGTCGATAGGCTTGCCACCCGCTTTCGCGAACAACCGCCTCGGCGCGATCCTCCGGTTTGGCAAGCATACCCCTCATCGCATCCAGCGTGTCACGGCCTCGCGCAATGAATATCGGCATCTGTCCCCAATTGATCATTTGCGGGCCAACGCCGGGATCGGACACCGCAGATGCTGCACGCGAACCTGTGTGCTGGAATCTCCGCTCCCCATCCATTGCGGCATTCAAAGTGACCCACTACCGTGGATGGCCGGCGCAGCGCTGGCGAAGGCGGCGGGACGGTCGGCATTCCCCTCCTGCACGCGGCATGACGGGGTGGCGCATCGCCGGCGGTTGGACCGCAATGCGGCCCAAAGGGCGTTTCTCCTGCCCGGCGGGAGAGGCACACGGGTCCGGTTCACGTTCTGCCCTGCCGCGCGCTATGGTCGCGCCGACCAGGGCAGGGGGAAACGGCGTGGAATTCGGCGCGGCAATGTTCTTCACCGACTATGCGATCAGCGCGATGGACCTCGCGGTAGCGCTGGAGCAACGCGGCTTCGAATCGCTCTGGGCGCCAGAGCATTCGCATATTCCGTTGTCCCGGCGCTCGCCGTTTCCCGCCGGCGGCGACCTGCCGCGCAAATACGCCGAGGCGATGGACCCGTTCGTCTCGCTGACCGCCGCCGCGGTGGTGACGCAGCGGCTCCGGCTCGGCACCGGCGTCTGCCTGGTGACGCAGCGCGACCCGATCCAGACCGCGAAGCTGGTGGCCTCGGTCGACCAGGTCTCCGGCGGGCGCTTCCTATTCGGCATCGGCGCCGGTTGGAACGCCGAAGAAATGGCCGACCACGGCACCACCGACTTCAAGTCACGCTTCAAGCTGATGCGCGAGCGGATCGAGGCGATGCAGGCGATCTGGACGCGGACCGAAGCCGAGTATCACGGCGAGCTGGTGGATTTTCCACCGATGCACGCCTGGCCGAAGCCACGGCACCAACCCCACCCGCCGGTGATCGTCGGCGGCGCGTTTCCATACGGTGCGCGCCGCGCGATCGCCTATGGCAATGGCTGGATACCGCATCGCGCGCGCCCGCAATACGGCGACGTCAGCGAGTTCATGCCGCAGTTCCGCGCGATGGCGCAGACGGCGGGACGCGATCCGGCTGACATCCCGGTCACCCTGTGGGGTCCGAAGCTGGAGCTCGACACGCTGCGGCGGTATCGCGATCTGGGCATCGCCCGCGTCGTCGTGAGTCTGGAGTCCGCGCAAGCCGACGCGCTGCTGCCACTGCTCGATCAGTGGGCCGAGGTGATGCGGAGCGTGTGATTGCATGCGTCCTCCCTCCCCTTGCGGGAGGGCGTTGCAGGGTGGGACAACCGGCCGGCCGCTTGGCTACCCCCCAACCCCGTCCCACAAGGGAGGCGAGGCATGCCATCACGCCGCTTCGGCAACCTGCTCCGCGGTGGGGCCGTCGCCGCGAATGGTGGAGCGGCGGAGGTCGCACACTTCCCCCCCGGTCATTGTAGCGGCGCGCGCGGTGCATCGTGGTGCGGTTGTCCCAGATCACCAGGTCCCGTTGCCGCCACGCATGCACATGCATGAAGCGCGGCTGTGTCGCGTGTTCGGTCAGGTCGCGGATGAAGGCGCGCGCCTCCGGCACCGGCCAGCCGACAATCGTGCCGATATGCGCCGAGAGATACAGCGACTTGCGACCGGTAACGGGATGCGTGCGCACCAGGCTCTGCCGCACCGGGCGCAGCTTGGCGCTGTGCTCGGCGCCGTAGCCGCGGACGTGACACCGACCAATTCGCGCGAATAGGCGTTGGAGTGTTCGGTGACCAGCGGCTCGATCTCCGCCTCGGCGGCGTCGTCCAGTGCGTCGTAGGCGGCGCGCATGTCGGCGAATTCGGTGTTGCCGCCGCGCCCGGGGATCACGCGCGCGGAGTTGCCGGGACGGCCACACACCAAACCGGGCCTCGTTGCGCCGAACGACCGCCGGCAACGCGAACCCGGGGGACCACTACATCAGCCGCTGCAACGGCACGCTCGCGTCCGCCAGCTTCGCCGCGTCCACCCGCTTGTGCGACTTGATCAGCGCCTGGCCGGCACGGATCTCGCGCGGATTGTTGGCGGCGGTCACGCCGATCACGCTGCCATCCTCGGCCAGATGCACGGCGACGAACGACCCCGGGCCGCCGCCCTGCCGCACCACCGTGCGCGCCGCATCCGCCGGCAGACCGGCCACTTGCAGGTTCACCCCATGCTGGTCGGTCCAGAACCACGGCACGTCGTCGTACGCCGAGGTATCGCCGCACATCGCCTTGCCCACCGCGATGCCGTGGTTCTGTGCATGCCGCCACGATTCCAACCGCAACCGGCGGCCGAACACCGGGTGGAAGAACGCCGTCACGTCGCCCGCCGCGTAAACATCCGCCGCGCTGGTGCGGCCCAATTCATCGACCACGATGCCGCCTTCCAGCGTCAGCCCGGCCGCCTCGGCCAGCGCCAGGTTGCGCTGCATGCCAACCCCGGCCACGACGACATCCGCCGTGAAGCGGCGCCCATCGCGGCAGGCTACCGCAACGCCGCCATCCGCCGCCCGGTCCAGCCGATCGACGATCACCCCGAATTCGAGGGCCACGCCGGCATCGCGGTGCAATCCCTCGATGAACGCCGCCCCCTCCGGCGACACCGCGCGTCCCATCGCGCGTGGCAGCGCCTCCAGCACCGTCACCGCACACCCGCGCGCTCGCGCCGACGAGGCGATCTCCAGCCCGATCACCCCGGCGCCGATGCACAGCACCCGGGGCGCGCCGGCCAGCCGGCCACGGATCGCCCGCGCATCTTCCAGGTTGCGGAGATACAGCGCCAGGTCCCCGCCGTGGATCGGCAGCCGCCGCGCCTGCCCGCCAACCGCCAGCAGCAGCCTGTCGTAATCCAACACCCGCCCGTCCGCGAGCACCACCTGGTGCGCGTCCGGCTGCACCGCCACAACAGCGCTGCCCAGCAGCAGCTCGATCCCCAGTTCGGCATAGCGTTGCTCGGGGTGGAAATAGAGGATCGGCGGTTCGGGATCGTCGGTCAGCACGGCTTTGGATAGCGGTGGCCGTTCGTAGGGCCGCCACGTCTCTTCGCCGATCAGCAGGATGCGCCCGGCGAAGCCGGCCTGACGCATGGCCACGGCCGCCCAGGCGCCGGCCTGCCCGGCGCCGACCACGATATGGGTCGAGGCCACCCGCCCCCGCTACCGACTGCTCGTCGGATTGCCGCCCGCCGGCTGTCCCGCATTGACCGGCGTGGTCCCCGGCGGGGGCGTCGGCGGCAGCCAGGCGTCGGTCCAGCCCGTCTCGGTGCGGCCGGTGACCTTGACCTCGGTGCGGCCCGGCCCGGCCCGGTGCACGATCTGGATCGCCGTCGGCTGGGAGATCGGCCGGCAATCAGCCGGCCCCGCTTGCTCACCGCGCATGATCGCGGCGCGGCGCGCCAGGTCGTCCTCGCTACGACAAAGCACCGCGCCAGGATCGAGTCTTGGCCAGGCGCTGGGTGGCGCGGGGACGTCCGGTTGCGCCGCCGGCGGAGCCTTCTTCCCCAGCATCCCGCCATAGCTGAGGTTGCTGTCGCTCGGTGGACGCAATTGGGCCGAGGCCGGCACGGCCGCGACGACCAGTGGTGCAGCAAACAGCCAGAGCCTGGCAACCGACAGTATCCGCATTCCCTCCCCCCGCATCCGGAGTGCGCCACGCTTCTATGAAGCGGCCCGGGATGCCGTGCAACCATGCAGGCAGGCTAATTGGATGAACGAAGCAATGGCAGACCGCTGCCCCCGGCCTTCGCCGGGGCAGGCTATGGACCTGCCAGTCGGCTTTGCCGCCATGGACCCCAGCCCTCGGGGTCAGGCGCCGGACCGGCTGTGGGACCTGCCGATCGCAGATGTCTTCTCGCGGCAGCGCAAGAATTTCACCCCGGAGCCAGGGCGGAGGGCGACGAAGGGCCACAGGAGTCGTACCGTTAGCGCGTGCGGGAGACTGGCCTATGGCCGTCGTCGGGTTCGGGTCACCGCGCGCGGCGCCCCGCTACGTGACATTGCCGCCAAGGGCGACGCATCGGACTGCGACGGTCGGCAACCGGCTCAACTCGACTCATCCCAAGCACGCACCCCGCCCGGCCCGTCGCGCCAGTTCCGCCCGGCAGGCAGCGTCCTCAGCACGGCAGCCGCCCTCCAGCCACCACTCGCGCACCCCACGCAGCAAGGCACCGACTTGCGGCCCCGGCGGCAGGCCCAGCGCCAGCACGTCGCGGCCTTCCAGCGGGAACACCGGCTGCGGCATCGCCGCCAGCCGAGCGCGCAACGCCGTCCAGTCCGGTCCGCTCCCGCCGTCCAGCCAGGTTCGGTCCAGCAGCACCGCCGGATCGGTGTCGGCCAGCAGACGCCGCAGCGCGGCGTCATCCGCATCGGGCCCCGCCAGCGGCGCGGCGCGCAGCGCCACCAGCCGGTCACGGTCCACGTTGGACAGCCGCAGCCGCGCCGCGAACGCCTCCGGATCGCCCGTCAGCAGCGCCGCCAGCCGCAACACGGGATCGGCCGGTGCGCCAGCCGCCACGACGCGGATCAGCCGAGCCGGATCGGCGCCCTCCGGGATCACCGCCGCCAGCACCCCAAGCGCGGCCATCAGCGACACCGCCCCACGCGGGTCCGGCGCCGCCAGGATGCGGCTCAGCTCGCTCCACACCCGCTCGGCAGAGAGCTGCGCCAGTCCGGGCACGCCGGCGCGGATCGCCGCCACCGCCGCCGCGTCGGGCGGGCCGGCGGCGTAGCGCGCGTGGAACCGGAAGAAGCGCAGGACGCGCAGGTAGTCCTCGGCGATGCGCGTCGCCGGATCGCCGACGAACCGCACGACGCCGGCGTGCAGGTCGGCGATGCCGCCGAAATAGTCGAACACCGCGCCGTCGCGGGTCATCGACAGCGCGTTCATGGTGAAGTCGCGCCGCGCCGCATCGGCACGCCAGTCGTCGGTGAAGTCCACCACGGCGTGGCGGCCATCCGTCTGCACGTCGCGGCGCAGCGTGGTGATCTCGAAGCCGCGGCCGCCGGATACCGCGGTGACGGTGCCATGCGCGATGCCGGTCGGCACGGCGCGGATGCCCGCCCCCGTCAGCGCAGCGACCACCTGGTCCGGCCGGCGTGGCGTGGCGAGGTCGATGTCGGCGACCGGGCGCCCCGCCAGCGTATCGCGCACTGCACCGCCGGCAATGCGGGCCTCGGGCAACGCGGCCAGCACGGGCATCAGCGCCGGATCGGACAGGAAGGCGGGCGGCGTGATGGTCAGCGCTGGCTGCATGCTCATCGCGGCACGCCGTGGGCTGGGACGATGCGACCATCCACCAGCGTGGCCGGGACATAGGTCGTGTCGGGTGGCAGCGCGCCCTCCTTGTGGAACCACAGCAACGCGGCAAGCAGGACCACCAGCAATGCGGCCGCGGCCGCGAGGACGCGCGGTGACGGGCCCGTCGCCGGAGCCATCAGGCGCCACGCGGCGAAGACGATGATCGGCGTGAGGAACAGGGCTATTTCAACAAAACGCATGCGCGATGATCTTTACCTCTCCCGCGCGTCGCGCGGGAGAGGTCGATGGCGCGGGAGGGCCGAGGGCGGGGTTAATCGGGTCGGCACGTCGCTGCCGCGCGACGTGGCGCACCGCAGCGTGGCAATGGAGCAACAAGATCACCCTTACCCGGAGCGCTCTCGCGCGCTGCGTTGATCCGCTTCGCCGTCTTGATCCGCTTCGCGGCCCAAGCCCGTGCTTCGCGCGGGAGATGTTGCGTCATCCACGCAGCTTCTGCGCCAGATGCACAAGAATCGCCGCGGTGGCACCCCAGATGTAATGGTCGGGGTGCGGCCAGACCCAGTATTCTCGCAGATTGCCATGCGACTCGCGCCGCTGCCGCCGCGGCGCGCGCGGATCGAGCAACACGTCGATCGGCAACTCGAACACCGATTCCACCTCGTGTGGCGACGGGTGCAGCGTCAGGCCGGGCGGCAACAGTCCCACCACCGGCGTGATGCGGTAGCCGGTGCCGGTGACGTAGTCGGCCATGCGCCCGAGCACCTGCACGTCGCGCGGGGACAGCGCCACCTCCTCCTCGGCCTCGCGCAGGGCGGCGGCTTCCGGCGTTTCGCCGGCATCGATGCGGCCACCGGGAAAGCTGACCTGGCCCGCATGCTTGTTCAAATGCGCGGTGCGCTTGGTCAGCAGGATACCGGGCACCTTCCCCAGCACCACCGGCACCAGCACCGCGGCCGGCACCGGCGGCGCGTCCAGCGCCTGCAAGACCTCATCGCCATACACCACCGTGCCGTCATGCGGCTCGGCGACCACGGTCGTGAGGCGTGCGCGGAGTTCCTCGGGGCTCACTCTTCGCCGCGCGGCATCTCGCCCAGGGAAAAGAACTTGCCGCCGCTCCAGACGCCGAGCATACGGCGGCAGCCGACCCATTCCGGCACGGCAAGAGCCACCAGTTCGTAGTACACCGCGCGATTGATGCGGGCCTCGATGCCGAACGGGCCGGCGCCGGGACGCACCAGGAGATAAGGGGTCGGCTCGCAGGTCAGCAGGTCGTGCGCCACACGAATCGGATTCTCCGGCCCGGCGGTAACGACCTGGTCCACGTTGGTGCGGAACGACAGCACCTGCTGATGCCCGTCACCGCTCCACTCGAGTTCCACCGCGATGAACGGCGCGTCCTCCACCTCGATGCGGCCGCGCTCGGCGGGTGTCTGCAACCAGAAAGAACCGTCCTCTTCGCGCCGCAGCACACTGGAGAAAAGGCAGACCAGCTCTTTGCGGTTGATCGGGGTCCCGCGATACAGCCAGGAGCCGTCACGGCGGATCAGGAAGGGGAGGTCGCCACATTCCACCGGCACACGCCGGGGCCGCGGCACCGTCTGCTCGGCAAACGCCATGGCGCCTCCGAATCGTCCCGTCGCCTGCCCGCCATGCGGAAACGCGGCGTCGAGCGCGCCAAGCCTGCCTGCGTTCACGTCTCCATCTCCAATGGCTGACGACTAGCTCTGCTCCACGCGATATAGGTAGCATCCCCCTGTCCGCGAAAGAGCCTATATGACGGCGATGGACCAAAACGTGGAAAGCGAGAGCTGAATGGCGGCCGGAATGGCGGCCGCGCCGATGGGCGCGGCAAATGCGGGGCAGATGGCCTCAACGGATCAAGGCGCGATCCTCGCCGAGGTGGAGGCGCTGGGCGCCCGCGTCGCCCGGGTGCGCACGGCGATCGGCCGGGTGATCTTCGGCCAGGACGAGGTGGTCGATCAGACGCTGATCACCTTGCTCTCCGGCGGGCACGTCCTGCTGGTCGGCGTGCCCGGGCTGGGCAAGAGCCGGCTGGTGGAGACGCTCGGCGTGGTGCTGGGCCTGGCCACCAAGCGGGTGCAGTTCACCCCCGACCTGATGCCGGCGGACATCGTCGGCTCGGAAGTGCTGGAGGAGGCGGACGGAAAACGCAGCTTTCGCTTCGTGCAGGGGCCGGTGTTCTGCCAGTTGCTGATGGCGGACGAGATCAACCGCGCCAGCCCACGTACCCAGTCGGCGCTGTTGCAGGCGATGCAGGAGCAGCGCGTGGCAATCGGCGGCGTGGAGCACAAGCTGCCGCGGCCGTTCCATGTGCTGGCGACGCAGAATCCGATCGAGCAGGAGGGAACGTATCCGCTGCCGGAGGCGCAGCTCGACCGGTTTTTGCTGGAGGTGATCGTCAGCTATCCCGATTTGGACGCCGAACGCACCATGCTGCTGGCGACCACGGGCATGCCCGAACTCCCCCCCGGCCAGGCGATGACCGCCGAGGAACTGCTGGCGGCACAGGCGCTGATCCGCCGAGTGCCGGTCGGCGAGAAGGTGGTGGAGGCGATCCTGTCGCTGGTTCGCGGCGGACGGCCGGAGACGGCGGACGACGAGACGGTGCGCCGGCACGTGGCCTGGGGACCCGGGCCGCGCGCCGCGCAGGCGCTGATGCTGGCCTGCCGCGCCCGCGCGTTGCTGGCGGGGCGGCTGTCGCCCAGCGTTGACGACGTGGTGGCCCTGGCGCGCCCGGTGTTGCGTCATCGCATGGCGCTGAGCTTCTCGGCCCGCGCCGATGGGGTGGTGCTGTCGGAGGTGATCGACCGCCTGGTGGCGCGTCTTGGATAGGGCAAAGAAGTTGGCGATGGTGAGGGTGAAGGAAAACCTCTCCCGCTTTGCGGGGTTGAGCCGCGAAGCGGATCGACGCGAGACGAGCGTCGAGGGTGAGGGTGCCGCGGCACGCACGCTATCAAGACTCCCGCGTGCCGACCCGATCACCCTCGCCCGGCGCTCCGCGCCGACCTCTCCCACGTCATGGGGGAGGTTTACGTGAGCCTCTCCGCCCGCCGGGCCGAGGCAGTCGGCGCGCGCCTGCCGCCGCTGCTGGTGGCCGCGGAACGCGTCGCCTCGACCGTGGCGCAGGGCGTGCACGGCCGCCGTCGGGTCGGCCAGGGCGACAGCTTCTGGCAATTCCGCCGCTTCGTCGCCGGCGACCCGATCGCGCACATCGACTGGCGGCAGTCCGCCAAGTCCGGCCGCCCTGTCCCCGACGGCTGGTTCATCCGCGAGACCGAATGGGAGGCAGCCCAGACCGTCTGCCTGTGGCGCGACGCCTCGGCCTCGATGCGCTGGCATTCACGCGCGGTGCCGATCGAGAAACGCGAACGCGCGGACTTGCTGCTGCTGGCGCTTGCCTCCCTGCTGCTGCGCGGTGGCGAGCGCGTGCTGCTGATGCGCGAGGGTGTGCGTCCGGTGTCCGGCCGAGGCGGCCTGGACCGGCTCGCCCAGGACCTCGCCAGCGCGGCGGCAGACGATGCCGGCATGCCGCCCCAGCTTCCCGTGCCGCGGCACGCCAGCGTGGTGCTGTTCGGCGACTTCCTGTCGCCGCTGGCGGAAATCCGGGCGATGGTGGGCCGGCTCGCCGCGATCCCGGTCACCGGCTACCTACTGCAAATCCTCGATCCGGCCGAGACTCTGCTGCCCTATACCGGCCGCATCCGCTTCCGCGGCCTGGAACGCGAGGGCGACACGCTGATTCCGCGCGTCGAAACCGTGCGCGACGAATACGCCCGCCGGCTGAAGGCGCAGCAGGATGGCCTCGCGGCCATTTGCACCGCGGCGGGGTTCGGCTTCGGCATCCACCGCACCGACCATCCGCCGGAGGTGGCGTTGTTGACGCTCTACGCCGCTTTGGGCGTGCGCTAGCGCGGGTGACTGCGCTAAGGTTGCCGCGATGATCTTCGCCGCTCCGTGGATCCTACTCGCTCTGGCGGGATTGCCATTGTTGTGGTGGCTGCTCCGGGTCACCCCACCCGCCCCGCGTAGCGAAACCTTCCCCGCCATCCGCCTGTTGCTCGGCTTGCACGCCACCGAGGAAACGCCGGCCCGTACACCCTGGTGGTTGCTGGCCCTGCGTCTCGTCGCCGCGGCATTGGTGATCATCGCGCTGGCGCGGCCGGTGCTGGATGCCGGGTCGCGCTTCGTTGGCAGCGGACCGGTGCTGCTGGTGGTGGATAACGGCTGGTCCGCCGCCGCCGATTGGCCGAAGCGCGTGCAGGCCGCCGACACCATGCTGGACCGCGCGGCGCGCTCCGGCCGCGCCGCGGCGTTGCTCGCCACCGCACCGGACGAGACCGGTGCCGTCCCGCAGATTACCCCGGCAATGCCGGTCCCGGACCTGCGCGCCCGGCTGGCCGCGCTGCATCCGCAGCCTTGGCCGCCGGACCGCGCCGCCGCCGCCGCCGCCCTGGTGGGCTGGAAGCAGCCAGGCACCGCCGTGGTGTACCTCGCGGACGGCCTGACGGACGGCGCCGATTTCCCCGGGTTCGCCACGGCACTCGGCGACGCCGGCGCGGTGACGGAAATCTGCTGCGACGCCGCGCCCGCCCGCCTGCTGCTGCCGCCCGACAGCGAGGCCGACCGGCTGGTGGCGCGCCTGGCGCAGGCGCCGCAGCCGATCGACACCCAGGCCGTGGTGCTGGCACAGACCGGCGACGGCCGCACCCTGGCGCGGACCACCATCGCCCTGTCGGCCGGAGCGTCCGCCGGCGCTTCCGGCATCGTGCTGCCGCCGGAATTCCGCAACCGGCTGGCGCGGCTGGTGCTGGAGGGGCCGCCATCGGCCGGCTCCACCGTGCTGCTGGACGAGCGCTGGCGCCGCCGGCCGGTGGGCCTGCTCGCCGGCGACCTGGCGACCGCCGATACGCCGTTCTCCGGTCCGCTGTTCTATCTGCGCCGTGCGCTCGCCCCGTTCACCGAGTTGCGCGAGGCGAACATTGCGGCGCTGCTGCAACGCGACCTGTCGGTGCTGGTGCTGGCCGACCGGCCGCTACCGTCGGGGCCGGAGCGCGACGCAGTGACGCAATGGGTGCAAAAGGGCGGCCTGCTGATCCGCTTCGCCGGCCCTCGGACGGCGGAGCAACCGATCGGCGAGAGCGACCCGCTGCTGCCAGTGAAGCTGCTGGGCGGCGACCGCCAGTTGGGCGGGGCGTTGTCCTGGAGCGAACCGGCCGGACTGGCGCCGTTCCCCTCCGGCTCGCCGTTTGCCGGACTTGGCGCGAGCAATGAGGTAACCGTCACCCGCCAGGTGTTGGCCGAGCCGAGCGCCGATCTCGCCGCCCACACCTGGGCGACGCTGGCGGACGGCACGCCGCTGGTGACCGAGACGACCAAAGGCGCGGGCCGCATCGTGTTGTTCCACGTCACCGCCAATGCCGACTGGTCCAACCTGCCGTTGTCCGGCCTGTTCGTTGACATGTTGCGCCGGCTGGTTGCGCTGTCGGTCGGGGTCGCCGCGGCCGAGGGTCATACCATGCTGGCGCCGGCCGAGACGCTGGACGGGTTCGGCTTGCTTTCGGCGCCGCCGCCAGGCGCTTCGGGACTGCCGGCCGACGCGTTCGGGTCCACCGCCGCGTCGCCGCGCCATCCGCCCGGGTTGTACGGGCCGGAAAACGGACGGCGGGCGCTGAACCTGGGTGCCGCGACGCCGCCGCCACAGCCGGCGCCGTTGGTCTCCGGCGCGCGGGTGGAGCAATTGGCGGCAACGGTGCCGGAGCAAGCGTTGGGGCCGCCGCTGCTGGCGCTGGCGCTGCTGCTGCTGACGCTCGATCTGCTGATCGCGCTGGGATTGCGCGGGCTGCTGCGCCTGGGGGCAGCCGGTGCGGCGGTGGTGCTGGCGGTGGCGCTGGCGGCAGGACCGGCGCACGCGACTGCCCTGGAGACCGGCGTGCACCCGGCGCTGGCGACCCGGCTCGGCTATATCGCCACCGGTGACGTGCAGGTGGATGGCGTGTCGAAGGCCGGGCTGGAGGGGCTGTCGGAATACGTCAACCGCCGCACCGCGGCGACCCTGGTGGAACCCGATCCCGTCGAGCCCGGCAAGACCGATCTGAGCTTCTATCCGTTGCTGTATTGGCCGATCACCGCGGACGCGCAGCCGCTGTCATCCGAGGCGGCCGCGGCGCTGAACGACTACATGAGCCGCGGCGGAATCATCCTGATCGATACACGCGATTCGGGCTCGGGAGCAGGATTCGCGCCGGGCACCGATTCGGCATTGCGGCGGGTGGCGCAGGGGCTGGTGATCCCGCCGCTGGCCCCGCTGACCACAGAGCATGTCCTGGCGCGGGCGTTCTATCTGCTGCAGGACTTTCCCGGGCGCTACACCGGCGACACGGTGTGGGTGCAGCGCGACCAGGACCGCACGAATGACAGCGTCAGTCCGGTAATCATCGGTGGCAATGACTGGGCGGCGGCGTGGGCGGTGGATCCGGACGGACGCAATCCCTACGCGGTGATGCCGGGGGGCGCCCGGCAGCGGACGATTGCGTATCGCTTCGGGGTGAACCTGGTGATGTACGCGCTGACCGGGAACTACAAAGGCGACCAGGTGCACGTGCCGGCCATTCTCCAGCGGCTGGGGCAGTGATGCTGCGGTCGCATCCCACCTGTCATTGCGAGGCGCGAAGCGACGAAGCAATCCCCCGCCTGACGAGCGACCGCTCCGCTCGCGGGGGATTGTTTCGTCGCGTCGCTCGAGCAGTGCAGAATGTGAAGAGGTGCGAGGCTGGTCAGAACCAGTGGAAGCCGTTGGCCATGAGCGCCGCCAGTCCGAGCGCGACGCTGATGATGGCACCGAAGAGGATGCGGAAGTCGCTTTCTACGGCATCGCGCAATGAATCAATCCGGCGGTTCGTGTCGGAGCGCAGGTCGTGCACTTCCTGCTGTAGACCCGCCATTGCCTGCTTTGTCGACGCGGCGATCTCTTCCCGCACGGCGACCCTGGCTTCCATGCCGGGATCATGCGGCGGACTGCCGCCACCTGTAAGGTTGTTCACTCCGTCCATATCCGGGCCCGCGGCGGATTTGGGGATTGGAGCAGAAAGAGCCGGCCCACGAGTTAACGGGCACCACCAACTGGGCCTGTACTTGTGGGCTGGAAGCCACATATTTGCCGCTGGCGGGAACCGCCGCCCGTCAGGCGGGAGATTGCTTCGTCGCTACGCTTCTCGCAATGACAGGTGTGTCGGGGCAGCGACATCGGCGAATGACAAGCGCATGGTCGTAGGACTCTGAATGCACCCTGAACAGGCCATCGCCGCGCTGCGCTTCGATCCGCTGCTGCCGGTGTGGCTGATCGTCACGCTCGGCGTTCTCGCGGCGCTGATCGTCGCGCTCGCCGCCACAAGGCGGGCGCGTGGCACGATCCTGCGGTTCGGCGCCTTCGGCGTGCTGCTGCTGTGGCTTGCGGGTCCGCGCCTGGTGCAGGAAACGCGCGAAACGCTACCCGATGTCGGGCTACTGGTAGTGGACCACACCGCCTCGATGCAGGTCGGCGACCGTGCGCAACTGGCGGAGGCGGCGCGTGCCGCCATTGCAGCGCAGGCGGCGAAGCTGCCCGACCTGGAGCTGCGTACCGTCACCGTACCGGAGCAAGGCGATGCCGGCACGCGGCTGTTCAGCGTGATCGACCGGGCGCTGGCGGATATCCCGCGCTCGCGGCTGGCCGGCACCATCGCCATCACCGACGGGCAGATCCACGACATCCCGACCATCGCGCCCGGCGGCGCGCCATTGAACGTGCTGATTCCTGCCAAGGGCGAGGAAACCGACCGCCGCCTGCGCGTCATCGAGGCACCCAGCTACGGCATCGTCGGCAAGTCGGCGACGCTGCGGGTTGCCGTGGAGGACCTCGGCGTTGCGCGTCGCGGCGGCACCGCCAACCTGACGATCCGCCGCGACGGCGACCCGCCGCGGGTGGAGAACGTGCCGGTCGGGGTACAGCAGCAGATCGAGCTGCCGATCACCCGCGCCGGTCCCACTGTGGTGGAACTGTCGGCCGACAAGTTGCCCGGCGAGGTCTCCACGCTGAACAACCGCGCCGTGGTGGAGATCAACGGCGTGCGCGACCGGCTGCGCGTGCTGCTGATCTCAGGTGAGCCACATCCCGGCGAGCGCACCTGGCGGCGGCTGCTGAAGGCCGATCCGTCGGTGGACCTGGTGCACTTCACCATCCTGCGGCCGCCGGAAAAGGATGACCTGACGCCGCTGAACGAGCTGGCGCTGATCGCGTTCCCGGTGCGCGAGCTGTTCCTCGACAAGATCGGCGAATTCGACCTGATCATCCTGGACCGGTTCCAGAACCGCGGCCTGCTGCCGCTGCCCTATCTCGGCAATATCGCAGAGCACGTGCGGGAAGGCGGGGCGCTGCTGCTGTCGGTCGGGCCGGAGTTTTCCGGTCCGGCGAGCTTGGCCGCGACGCCGCTCGGTGCGGTGCTGCCCGGTGCGCCGGCGCCGTTCAATGCGGTGGTGGACGGACGGTTCCGGCCCCAGGTGTCCGACCTGGGGCAGCGTCACCCGGTGACCGAGGGGCTGACGGGCGCCAATCCGCCGGACGCTTCGAACACGCCGCCGAGCTGGGGATCGTGGTATCGCCACGTCAATCCCTCGGACGTGCATGGCGAAGTACTGATGCAGGCCCCGGATGGCGATCCGCTGCTGGTGCTGAACCGGGTCGGCAAGGGCCGCGCCGCACTGTTGCTGTCCGACCAGATCTGGCTGTGGTCGCGTGGCCACGACGGTGGCGGGCCGCAAGCCGAACTGCTGCGCCGGGTGGCGCACTGGCTGATGCAGGAGCCGGCGTTGGAGGAGAACGCGCTGACGGCGCAGGTGGCGGACGGGCGGCTGACGATTGAGCGGCGCTCCACCGATCCCGGCCCGCCAGGGGATGTCACGGTAACCGATCCGGACGGCAAGACGCAGAGGCTGAAGCTGACCGAGACCGCGCCGGGGCGGGCGACCACCGGGCTGGCGGCAACCGCGCCAGGGGTGTGGCAGGTGAGCGACGGACAGCGCTCCGCCTATGCCGCGGCCGGCGCGGCCAACCCGCTGGAGATCGCCGATTTGCGCGCGACTGCCGGCCTCGTCGGCAAGCTGGCGCGCGCGTCCGGCGGTGGGGTGCACTGGCTGGGCAGCGCCGCCTCGCCGGATGTGCCGGAACTGCGCCGCACCGAGCCGGACCGTGGTGCGTCAGGCAGTTCCTGGATCGGTCTGGAGCGGCGGCACGACCACTTGGTGACCGGTATCGCCGCCCTGGCACTGCTACCGTCCTGGATCGCGCTGCCGCTGATGCTGGGCCTGATGGTGGGTGCCTGGCGGCGCGAGGGGAGGTAGAAAACCTCTCCCGCCTGCGGCGGGAGAGCGCGGCGCGAAGCTCGGCGTGAGGCTGATCGGGTCGGTACGCTGTTGTTGCGTGCTGACCCGATCACCCTCGTCCTTGGTGCTTCGCACCTTCGCGCCCTCCCGCTTCGCGGGAGAGGATTATTCTGATAAGCAGACGGAAACTGCCGCGAATCGGGGGAAGCCATGTCCGGGCACAGCAACGAACATCGACCGGTGCGGGTCGTGGTGTGGGCGCGCCTGCTGCTGATCTTGCCGTTTATCGCGATGCTTTGGGTCTCGTCGTACGACCGCGCCGAGCCGATGCTGGCGGGCATCCCGTTCTTCTACTGGTACCAGCTCGGCTGGGTGATCCTCGGAGCGGCGATCATCGGGTTCGTCTACCTGGTGGAGCGCTGATCCATGAACTGGACCGCGCTGATCGTCTTCATCCTGCTGTTCGGCTTCATCACCTGGCTGGGCTTCGTCGCCGCGCACTGGCGCAAGGGCGACCTCGGCCTGCTGCACGAATGGGGGCTCGGCGGGCGCCGCTTCGGCACCTTCGTCACTTGGTTCCTGATCGGCGGCGACCTCTATACCGCCTATACCTTCATCGCGGTGCCCGCGCTGATGTTCGGTGCCGGTGCCATCGGCTTCTTTGCCGTGCCATACACGGTGATGATCTATCCGCTGCTGTACATCGTGTTCCCGCGCCTGTGGTCGGTGGCGCACAAGCACGGCTATGTCACCTCGGCGGATTTCGTGCGCGGCCGCTTCGGCAACCGCTGGCTGGCGCTGGCCATTGCGTTCACCGGTATCCTCGCCACCATGCCGTACATCGCCTTGCAGCTTGTCGGCATCCAGGTGGTGATCGGTGCGATGGGCGTGGAGACCGCCGGTTTCGCCGGCGACCTGCCGCTGATCATCGCCTTCGTCATCCTGGCGGCGTTCACCTACACCTCCGGCCTGCGGGCGCCGGCGATGATCGCCGTGGTGAAGGACCTGCTGATCTATATCACCGTGTTCGCCGCCATCATCGCGGTGCCTATCCATCTCGGCGGCTATGACAAGGTGTTTTCGGCCATCCCCTCGCCCAAACTACTGCTCGCGGCGCCACCCGCCGGTTCGTATGGTTCGTTCAGCGCCTATGCGACGCTGGCGCTCGGCTCGGCCTGCGCGCTGTTCCTGTATCCGCACTCGATTACCGGCATCCTCAGCGCCTCCAGCTCGCGCGTGGTGCGGCGCAATGCCGCCATGCTGCCGGCCTATTCGCTGATGCTGGGGCTGCTGGCGCTGGTCGGCTTCATGGCGATCGCCATCGGCGTGCAGTCGATGCCGGAGCTTGCCGGCGGGTTCAAGCGCTACTCCAACAACTTCGCGGTGCCGGCGCTGTTCCTGGCGCTGTTCCCGAGCTGGTTCGTCGGCGTGGCGTTCGCCGCCATCGCCATCGGCGCGCTGGTGCCCGCGGCGATCATGTCGATCGCCACCGCCAACACCTTCACCCGCAACATCTACCGCGAGTTCCTCAACCCCGCTTGCACCGACGCCCAGGAGAGCCAAGTGGCGAAGATCACGTCGCTGGTGATCAAGGCGGGCGCGTTGGTATTCATCTTCGCACTGCCGCTGCAGTACGCGCTGTGGCTGCAATTGCTCGGCGGGGTGTGGATCGTGCAGACGGCGCCTGCCGTCGTCCTTGGCCTCTACACCCGCTTCTTCAATGGTTGGGCATTGTTGCTCGGCTGGGTGGCGGGATTCGGGTTGGGGTCCTGGATGGTGGCGAGCAACAACTTCGCGCCGGTGTATCCGCTGCACCTCGCCGGCATCAGCTTCCCTTGCTACGCCGCGCTGGCCTCGCTGGTGGTGAACCTCGTGGTGTCGTTCGTCGTGTCGCTGTTTCTCAACCGGGTGGCCTCCGACCGCGACCAGGACGTGACGGCGGCGGAGGACTACGCGTAGCAGGAATTCGCGACCCGGAGCGACGATCGCCAGTTCGGATGGGCATACGCTCGTGGTGAGCTGCCGTATTGTCGGAAGTTCTGGACTTGGGGCGGCGCGCGCCGCCGCGGTGGCCAGACTTTGGTGCTTGTCGGGCCAGCAACGTCGCCGCCGCCCACTCCTTCACCAGCCCTGACGTCGCATAGACAGTCTCGGCTGCGGGATCGTAGTCGGCGGCCCGTGTTGCCTTGATTATGATCGGTGTGGCAATGCCGCTTGGGTTGATGGCCGACGCTCGCAAGATCAGGTTTCGACGCTGATCGCCCCCCAGGTCGCGCACCGCATCGACGACGCAGGCATCGCCGGTCAACCGTGACAAGGCAACCTCGGCTGCACGAGCGGCGGCGTCCGCTGTGAACGAGCGATGAATGGGTCATTTCGAGTTCAGGATCTTGCCATGCACAGGTGCAACCAGAGTGCAGTCTTCCAACAGGTCACCGATATACATTCGACCCGCTGGGGGCTGGTTTCGTAACCTCTGCTCACGTCGAAGCGACACGACGGGATTCCTTCTACGCTCACGGCCTTTCAGATCATCCGCCGCACCACGCCGTCCCGCCGGGTCACGCCATGATACGCCACACCGGCCATATGCAGCGCGACCAGCCCGAGCAATAGCAACGCGCCCCACCAATGCACCGCCGACAGATACGGAGCGATCGCTTCGTCGTGGCCGATCGGTGACGGGATCGGCACCAGCCCGACCCAGGTGAGCGGGTATCCCCAGGCGTTGGCGGCGAGGAATCCGGTCGTCGGCTGCACCAGCAGCACCGCGTACATCAGCGCATGGTTGGTGCGTGCCGCGAAGCGGACCGCGCGCGGCAGGCGCGACGGCAGTGGCGCGGGCGGATTGGCCAGGCGGCGCAGCAGCCGCAGCGCAACGATGCCGAGCAGTGCCACGCCCGTCGATTCGTGGACGTCATACAGCAGATCCTTGAATGCTGCGTCCTTTGGCTCGAAGCTGGTCATCCATACGCCGAGGCCGCCCAACACGATGACGAGCGCCACGGTGATCCAGTGGAACCAGCGGGCGGTGGCCGGGTAGCGATAGGGCATTGCCAAACTCCCCGAGGGCCATGGGCACAGCCTCTTACCATGAAGCAACGTCCGTGCCGGCGTCCCTCGTCGCGCATGCGGACTGGAGCATCGACCCGCACAAACGCTGGGTCGCGGTGGCACGCCCCATCGGGTCAGGCTGGGTGCTGCACGTGCCGCGCCCGGTAGGCGAGGTGGCGCGCTTCCTGGCGCGGCTGCGCGCGGAGGCAGAGGGCGGGCCGGTGGCGCTGGGTGTCGATCTGCCACTGGGCCTGCCGCGCGCCTATGCGGCGCAGCGGCAGGAATCCGATTTCCTGCACTTCCTCCAGGCGACCCGGAACTGGCCGGATTTCTTCCGGGTCTGCGCGGTGCTGGAGGAATTGGCGCCCGAGCGGCCATTCTATCCCGCGCGCGGCATCGCCGGCATGACCCGTGCGGCGCATGCGGCGGCGCTGGGGCTGGGCTCCGCTACCGGCCTGTCGCGCGCCTGCGACCGCGCGACGGCGGAGCGGCCCGCGGGGGCGCCGCTGTTCTGGACACTCGGCGCCAACCAGTCGGGCAAAGCGGCGATCGCCGCGTGGCGCGACATGCTGCTGCCAGCGCTGGCGACCGGCGAGGATGTGCGTTTCTGGCCGTTCGCCGGGCCGTTTCGTTCGCTGCTGGCGCCGGGCGCGGTGGCGTTGGCGGAGACCTATCCGGCGGAGGCGCTGCGCCATCTCGGCCTCAGACTGAAGGGCAGCAAGCGGCGGCAGGCCGACCGCGCCGCCGTGGCCGCGCCGCTGCTGGACGCAATGCGGCGGCTGGACGTGGCGCCCAAGGCGGCGCTGAGCGTTGCGGTGGCAGACGGGTTCGGCGCCGACGCAGCGGGCGAGGACCGCTTCGATTGCGTGCTGGGCGTGCTGTGCGTACTGAACGTGCTGGCCGGCAACCGGCCGGATACCGCGCCGAACGATCCGTGGATCCACCGTTGGGAGGGCTGGGTGTTGGGCCAGACGGCGTTGCCGCTCGGTTTCCTGCCCTCTTATACCGATACCGACCGTCCGAAACATTGACGTGCGGCACGGGCCGCCCCACCCGTCATGGCCCGGCCTGACCCGGCCATCTATCGCGGCATCACGGCTGCATAGGTGGCCGGGTCAAGCCCGGCCACGACGGGGCGGCGTCGGTGCGAACCAGCCGAGAGGCAAGCGTCAGGGCGGTTGGTATTACGGCGTTGGCTTCGGTGCGGCGCCCTACCCAGCCACTCGACCGCCGAACCAAACCAATCGCTGGGGATGTGCGGCATGCAGCCCCGCGCGCCAAGCCAAACCCGCTACGGGATTTGTTAGCGCAACGGGCTTCCTCGTGGATTACGGTCGCCGCTAACGTTGACGTGGCGCGACCTTTGGGTTGCAACAGATCCACCCAAAGGAAGCCGCCATTTGACCCGGATGATGATCGCCGTCGTGGCGATGTTTCTGCAACAAACCTGCGGTTCGGTCGGCCGGGTGCTGCCTGCGGTGCTCGCCCCGCTGATCATCCTCGAACTGCACGCCGATCCATCTTGGGTCGGGGTCTATTTTGGACTGGTGGCCATCGCCGCGCTGATCGGTCAGCTCGGATCGGGCGGGTTCATCATTCGCCACGGTGCCATCCGCATGAGCCAGATCGCATTGCTTTCGACCGGCGGCGGAATGGCGGTCGCGGTTATTGGTGGAGCAGCGGGCTTCGTGCTGTCGGCGCTGGTCGGCAACGGCATCGCCGCCGTCGCGACTCCCGCCAGTTCCCAATTGCTCGGCCGGTGGGCAGTCAGGCGATACGCGCCCTTCGCATTCTCCATCACGCAGACCGCCATCCCGGCGGGCATCCTGCTCGGCGGCTCGCTTGGTCCCACGCTGGCCCAGTCCCTGGGGTGGCGCGGCACCATGCTGGTCAGTGCTGGAGCCTGCTGGTGCTTTGCCCTGCTGCTGCAACCACTGCATGGGCGGCTGGATACCGATCCGTCTCCTAGCCATGCCATCCACCTGTCAGACTTCCGGACGACGATCACCGGCGTGTTGGCGGTACCGGAGTTGCGCGCGTTGTCCTTCGCCTGCTTTGCATTCAACGGCCTTCAGGCGGTCTTCATCGCTTATTTCGTGACGTATCTCACCGCGCTTGGCTACGATCTCGTAGCGGCGGGGGCGTTGTTCTCCGCGGTCATAGCCCTCGCGATTCCCTGCCGTATCCTGTGGGGCTGGGTTGGCAGCTTCTATGTCGCGCCGCGCTTGGTGATGGCCTGGCTCGCGTTCGGGATGGCGGCGAGCGTGGTGCTGACCGGTACATTCACCCCAGCATGGTCTGCTCTCGCGATAGGCGTGGTCACCGGCGTGCTCAGCGCCACCGCGATGTCCTGGCACGGCATTCTGTTGTCAGAGGCGGCCCGCCTCGCGCCCGCCGGCCGGGCCGGCGCGGTCACCGGCGGCGTGCTGTCGTTCGGCCAGATGGGTGCGTTCCTGTGTCCATCGGTATTTTCGTTGCTGCTGCACGTGACGAGGGGCTACGCGGCCGGTTGGGTGGTCTGCGCCATTCCGGCCGTGCTGGTGGGGATGGATCTGGTGCGACGCAGGGACACGGCACGGCCGTTGGTATGAACCGACGCCGTCGGGCTGTGGACTCTCCGTACACGGCGATTGCCGCATTGCACGAACCTGCCTTGACCCGCTCGCCTTGCCCGGCTGCCGACCCGCCGATACGCTTCGTGCTTGAAACGCCGGAGGATATTCGTAATGCCCCCCTCGCCGACCCTGGTGATCCGCGACGGCACGATCGTGGACGGCAGCGGCGACGATCCGTTCGAGGCGGATGTCGCCATCGCCGGCGGCCGCATCACCGCGATCGGCCGGTCCCTCCCCAAGGGAACCGATGAGATCGACGCAAGGGGCAAACTGGTCACCCCGGGCTTCGTCGATGTGCACACCCACTACGACGCCCAGGTGACCTGGAGTTCCCGTCTGTCACCTTCCTCCTGGAATGGCGTCACTACCGTTTTGCTCGGCAATTGCGGCGTCGGCTTCGCACCCTGCCATCCTGGTCAGCGCGAGATGCTGGTCAAGCTGATGGAGGGCGTCGAGGACATTCCCGAAGTCGTGCTGACCGAGGGCCTGCCTTGGAACTGGCATACGTTTCCCGATTTCCTCGATGCGCTGGACTCGCGGCAGTACGACGTCGATGTCGCCGCCCAGGTCCCGCATGCCGCACTACGGGTCTATGTCATGGGACAGCGGGGCGCGGACCGGGAACCAGCGACCGAACAAGATCGTCAACGCATGGCCGAACTGACGGAAGAAGGTATCCGCGCTGGGGCGCTCGGCTTTTCCACCTCCCGCACGCTCAATCACCGGACGCTGGACGGCAAGCACATTCCCACCTTGCGCGCCGAGGCAGCCGAACTCACCGCGATCGCCCACGCCTTGCGATCCGCCGGCGCGGGCTGGCTGCAAATCGTTTCCGACTTCGAGGACCAGGACAAGGAATTCGGCCTGTTCCGCCAACTTGCCGAAGCATCCGGTCGCCCGGTGACGTTGACCCTGCTGCAATCGGACGCGCGGCCGGAGGGATGGCGCGACCTGCTCGGCCAGATCGAAGCGGCGAACGCCGCCGGGCTACGCATTACCGGCCAGGTTCGTTCCCGCCCCACCAGCGTGCTGCTGGGATTCGAGTTGTCGCAGAACCCGTTCATGGGCCGTCCGAGCTACAAAGCGATCGCCACTCTGCCGTTCACCGAGCGGATGCGCCATTTGCGGGATCCGGCGTTCCGCGCGGCTCTGTTGGCGGAAGCGTTTCAGGGTAGCCGCCGAGCCCAACGCGTCCAACGCTGGGATCGCATGTTCCCTCTGGGCGACCCGCCGAACTATGAACCCGCACCGGAAGACAGCGTCGCGGCCCGCGCGGCCCGCGAAGGACGCTCTCCCGATGACGTTGCGTACGATCTGCTGATGCGGCGCGACGGCAAGGCGATCCTTTATTTGCCGGTCACAAACTATGCGGCGGGAAACCTGGATGCGGTGCGGGAGATGATCGCGCACCCGGATACATTGCTTGGATTGGGCGATGGCGGCGCGCATGTGGGGATCATGTGCGACGCCACGGCGACCAGCTACACGCTGACACACTGGACCCGTGACCGCGGCCGCGGCGCGTTGTTTCCGGTGGCTTGGGCGGTGAAGCGCCTCAGCCACGACAACGCAGCGGCGGTCGGCCTGTGTGATCGCGGGCTGCTACGGGCAGGCATGAAGGCGGACCTGAACGTGATTGACTATGATCGCCTGGTGCTGCGCTCGCCGGAGATCGTCTACGACCTGCCTGCCGGCGGGAAGCGGCTGGTGCAGCGGACCGAGGGATTCGACGCGACGATTGTTGCCGGCGCGGTGGTGTACCGGAACGGCGAGGCGACCGGTGCTTTGCCGGGACGCTTGGTGCGGGGGATGCGCGGTTCCCAGGCTGCCTGAAGGGCAGAGATCACCGTGGGAGAGTTGCAACCCGCCACGGCTCGCACGCAGGCGCCGAAGCCGCGCACCGACACTGCTTTCGACGGTTCACTGGGATAATACCAGGAGCCCGATAGGCTGACCCATCGACGCGGCCCCATCGTCATGGCGGGCGAAGCCCCACCATCCACGACTTTGCCGCGTGCAGCAAGAGAAATCGTGGATGCCGACCTTCGCCGGCATGACGGTACGGTCGCTGGCGGGTGCGTCAATCGTTTCGGCGTCTGGCATAGTCTATGGATTCGCGCTGCCCGCACGAAGTCTCACCCGGCAAAGATCTCGCGCAACCAGGCGCAGCTCTCGGCCATGGCCTCGCCGGCCTTATCGACGACGCCCACCCAGAAGAAAAAGCCATGGTTCACCCCGTCCCAGCGCGATGTTCGCACCGGCACGCCGGCCGCGCGCAGCCGCGCGGCATAATCTTCCCCCTCGTCGCGTAGCGGATCGAACTCGGCGGTCACGACCAGGGCAGGCGGTAGCTGCTCAACCGTGGCGGCGCGCAATGGCGACGCATAGGGATTGGCCGCGTCTGCCGCATCGGCAAGGTAATGGTCCCAGAACCAAATCATGGTGTCGCGGGTCAAACCGTAGCCATCCGAGTTTTCGCGATAGGAGCGGGTGCCCGGCGTGTAGTAATCGGTGACGGGGTAGATCAGCAACTGACCCCGCAGCGCGGGTCCGCCTTCGTCGCGCACGCGAAGCGCGGTCGCTGCCGCGAGATTGCCGCCGGCACTGTCGCCCGCGAGCGCGACTCTGCCACCATCCGCCGAAAGTTCGTCCGCATGTTCTACCGCCCAACGCGTCGCGAACAGGCAGTCGTCGAGCGGGGCAGGGAATTTATGTTCGGGTGCCAGGCGGTAATCGACCGATACCACGACACAGCCTGCACCGGCGCACAAATTGCGGCACATCCCGTCATGCGTATCGAGACTGCACAACACGAAGCCACTGCCGTGAAAGAACACGAGCAGTGGAAACGGGCCATTCCCGTACGGCCGATAGATCCGCAATCGTAGCGGTCCGCCCGGCCCGGCGATATGGCGTTCGTTGACCGCGGCAATCGCGGCTGGCGACGCCATCAGTGCCACGCGCGCCTCGTATTGTGCGCGCGCCTCCGCCACCGAGAGCGTGTTGGTTGCCGGCACGCCGGTGCCCTTGTCGAGAAGCGCCTGGATCTGAGGATCGATCGGCATGGGTTGTCCTCCCGTGCGCCGGCACCCGATTGCGCTCAGGCCAGCGCGTCGCGACGCATTAATCTATCGATCGCACGGACAGCAAGGGCCCAATTGCAGGGCACGACGCCGCCAGAACGTTCCGCTGACCGTAACCGCGTCGATCCGAGGCGGACATTGGAAACGCCCACGCGGCCGGACTTGCCGGCCGCGCCCTCCAGGGCGACACTGCGCCAAATAGACGAGGAATCCAGGACATGGCCAGCGAACACGACGTCGTCATACGCGGTGGCACCATCATGGACGGCAATGGCGGCGCGCCGTTCGTCGGCGACGTCGCGATCAAGGACGGCAGGATCGCCGAGCTGGGCAAGGTCTCGGGTGTTGGCATCGAAGAATTCGACGCCGGCGGCCTGTCCGTTACCCCGGGCTTCGTCGATATCCACACCCATTACGACGGCCAGGCGATGTGGGATTCCTGTCTGGCGCCGTCATCCTGGCACGGTGTCACCACCGTGGTGATGGGCAATTGCGGCGTCGGCTTCGCCCCGGTCCGCAAGAACACGCAGGATGCGGTCATCGCGCTGATGGAAGGCGTGGAGGACATTCCCGGCCCCTGCCTGCATGAAGGACTCGATTGGAGCTGGGAGAGCTTCGGCGACTATCTCACCGCGCTGGAACGTCGCAGCCACGACATTGATTTCTGCGCTCTGCTGCCACACGCGCCGATGCGCGTTTACGTCATGGGCGACCGGGCGCTGAACCTGGAGGACGCCAACCAGGAAGACATTCAGCAGATGCGCGAGATCACCGCCGATGCGGTGCGGGCCGGCGCGTTTGGCTTCTCCACGTCGCGCACCATCGCGCACAAGACGCTGGCCGGAGACGCCACCCCGACGCTGCGCGCCCAGGAAAATGAGCTCATGGGCATCGCGATGGGGCTGAAGGATGCGGGGAAGGGGTTCATCGAGATGACCTCCGACTGGAATACCCCGGATCCGAAGACGGAATTCGCCATGGTGCGCCGCGTCATGCAGTCCTGCGGCCGGCCCTTGGTGTTCTCGTTGAACCAGCGCCATGACCGCACCACGGCGTGGAAGGATCTGTTGGAACTATCGACCCAGGCGGCGGCCGACGGTTTGCCGGTTCGCTGCGTCGCCCCGCCGCGTCCGATCGGTGCCCTGCTCGGCCTTACGGGCAGCCAGAATCCGTTCGCCGGCACTCGCACCTATCGCTCCATCGCCGGCCTGCCCCTGGTGCAGCGCGTCGCCGCGATGCGCGATCCGGACATCAGGGCAAGGATCACCACCGAGGATCCGTCCGAGTTCAACACCTGGTCGTTGCTCACCCGCGTCGGTTATGAGCGGATGTTCCGCTTCACCGATCCCTTGAACTACACGCCGGCGCGCGAGGACTCGATCACCGCGATCGCCGCCCGCGAGGGCCGCACGCCGCAGGATGTTGCCTACGACATGCTGATCGACGATGACGGCAAAGGGTTCATCTTTGCCTGTCTGGTCAATTATGCGAACTATGACCTGGAAGCGGTGAAAGAGATGTATGGCCGCCAGCACGTCATTCCAGGCTTGAGCGACGGTGGCGCGCATGTCGCCTTCATCTCGGATGCGTCGTTCCCCACCTTCCTGTTCAGCTATTGGGGCCGCGACCGCGGCGCTGACCGGATGGAATTGCACGATCTGGTGCGCCGCCAGACGCGGGAGCCGGCGCGCTTCGCCGGACTGCACGATCGCGGCGTGCTTGCGCCAGGAATGAAGGCGGACATCAACGTCATAGACTTCCCCAACCTGGCGTTGGAGCGCCCCGAAATGGTTGTCGATCTGCCGGCCGGCGGGCGGCGGCTGTTGCAAAAGGCGCGCGGATATGTGGCGACGATGAAGGCCGGGCAGATCACCTATCGCAATGGCGTGGCCACCGGGGCATTGCCGGGCGGTCTGGTGCGCAGTCAACATCCGACGTGAACAGCGGCGGCTGGCGGGAGTCACGGTCGGCTCGGTGCAGCGTGCCCAACCTGACGAACTACACGAGCTATGCCGATGCGCAACGCCTGTTCTCTACCGCGCGGCTATGGGAGTTGTTCGACGGCGATCGCGAGCACCTGAACATCGGGTATGAGTGCGTCGATCGTCACGCGGTGCCGGGCAGGGTCGCGCTGCGCGTTGCCCACGCCGAGGGGCGGGATGAAGTTATCGGCTTCGTGGAGCTGGCCACCTGGTCGTCCCGCTTCGCGCATTGGCTGGCGGCCGAGGGTGTGCAGCAAGGCGATCGCGTCGCCATCATGCTGGACCCCTCGCTGGCGTTTTATGCCGCGATGTTCGGTACCGTGAAACGCGGCGCCATCGCAGTGCCGTTGTTCACGTTGTTCGGTCCCGATGGCGTAGGGCTGCGCACCCGGGACTGCGCGCCGCAGCTTCTGTTGACCACACCGGAGAAGGTAGCGGCCCTCGCATCGTTGAACGGCGTGCGCGTGGTCGCCGCGGATCATGCGTTCATGGCAGCGCTGGCGCATTACCCGGACCGGTATGAACCGCAAACCACGTCCGGCGACCTGGCCATCTTTCAGTACACATCCGGCACCACGCGGGAAATGCCGGATGCGATCAAGCATACGCACCGCGCTTTGGTTGTGGTGATGAACGCGGCGCTGTACGGTACCGGGTTGCGCCCCGGCGATCGCTTCTTCTGCCCGTCCTCGCCCGCCTGGGGGCACGGCCTGTGGCACGGTACGCTGGCGCCGCTGGCGCTGGGGATCGAAACCGGCGCCTATGCCGGCAAGTTCGATGCCGAACGCCTCCTCCAGGCATTGCAAGACTACGGAACGACGAATTTGTCGGCTGCCGCGACCCACTACCGGATGACGAAGAACTCCGGACGAGTGGGAGATTATCGCACCACGCTGCGGAAGCTCTCGTTCACCGGCGAACCGATCGACCACGACACCTTGGTGTTCACTCAGAACGCCTTTGGCGCGCCGCTGTGCAGCATGTACGGGACAACCGAGGTCGGCGTGGTCCTGGCCAACTATCCCGGCGCGGAAGACTTCATGGTCAAGCAGGGATCACTTGGCCGTCCCGTTCCGGGCGTGGAAGTCGAGGTGCAACGACCGGATGGCGCGCGCTGTCTGCCGAACGAGCTGGGCGAGATCAAGGTGCGCCGGCACGGCGCCTGGTTTCCGACCAAGGATCGCGGCCGTATGGATGACGACGGATATTTCTACCATGCCGGCCGCGCCGACGACGTGATCATCTCCGCCGGATGGACCATGAGCGCGGTTGAAATCGAGAACGCGCTTGTGAGCCATCCGGCCGTTCATGCGGCTGCGGTCATCGGCGTGCCCGACGCATTGCGGGGGCAGGTGGTCAAGGCCTTCGTGGTGCCGGTCCCGGGTCACGCGACTGACACGGCAATGATGACTGAGATCCAGGAATTCGTGCGCAGCCGGCTGAGCCGGCACGAGTTTCCCCGACGCATCGTCTTTGTCGCGGACCTGCCGCGGACGCCGGCCGGAAAGATCAACCGCAAGGCTCTGCGCGACCAGGAAGCTGTCACGACATCCGACTCCAGCAACCAAACGGAGAATGCATGAACGCGGAATCCACCCGGCGCTTCGCCAGGATCACGGACGAGGCGCTGGATGCGTTGCGTGCCCGCAAGGACGTTCGTATCGAGAACACCGCCGAGCCATGGTGTTACGAGGCGACACGCGACAACATCCGGCACTTCGCGCACGGCATCGGCGACGACAACCCGCTGTGGTGCGAGCCGGGCTATGCCGCGAAAACCCGGTTCAGCGACATCGTGGCGCTGCCCAGTTTTCTGTTCGCCACAAGCCGCATCGTGTCCGGCTATGTCGGCGGCATTCCCGGCGTGCACGCGATGTGGGCCGGGGCGGACTGGGCGTGGCACAAGCCTGTGCTGCGCAATCAGGCAATCTCGACCGAGGCATGGCTGAAGGACCTGATAGAGCATGACACGAAATTCGCCGGCCGGGCGGTCCAGCAGATCTACCACGTCAACTTCTTCAATCCCGATGGCGACCTAGTGGCCGAGGCCGATAGTTGGTGCTTCCGCACCGACCGCGACCAGGCGCGAGAGCAGGGGACGAAGTATAGCGAACTGCGCGGCCGTCCGGCTCGCGTCTACACCGATGAGGACCTGGAGCGCCTGTACGGACTCTATGCCGCCGAGGAGATTCGCGGTGCCGTGCCGCGCTATTGGGAGGACGTGACGGTTGGCGAAGCACTGCCGACCATGGCGAAGGGGCCGATGACCGTTACCGGATTCATTGCCTTCGCCCAGGGCTGGGGCGGGCTCTACATCCGCGCCAACAAGCTGGCCTGGCGGCAGGTGCAGCAGCATCCCGGGCTGGGCATACGCAACCGCTTTGGTATCCCCGACTGCCCCGAACGAGTCCACTGGGAGCCGGAGTTCGCCCTGATGGTCGGTGCGCCCGGCGCCTACGACTACGGCCCCGAGCGTTGCTCGTGGCTCACGCACCACCTGACCAACTGGATGGGCGACGACGGCTTCCTGCGCGCAGCGACATGCAAGATCCGCCGACACAATCCCGAGGGCGATCTGCTATTCATTGCCGGCAAGGTGGCACGGAGATTCGTCGAGGCGGGGCGGCATCTGGTCGCGATCGAGCAGGCGGCACATAACCAGGATGGCGAACTCTCCGTGCTGGGCACGGGAATCGTCGAATTACCAAGCCGCAGTGTCCGAGCACGACCGCGGAGTCTCTGGTCATGACACGGCGCAGCGACCGGTCTGTGCCGTAGCGCGGCGTGTCTGCGCCTCCCCGCCACCGCCCGCGCCACACTTGCCACCGTGGATCGTGCTGCCCTATCGCAGGTGACACGCCACCATATGACCCTGCCCCAGATCGCGTAGCGCCGGCGGTTCCATCCGGCAGCGCGCCTCGACGTACGGACAGCGCGGATGGAAATGACAGCCTGGCGGCGGATTGATCGGACTCGGGACGTCACCCTCCACCCGGTGCTTGGTACGTTGCAGGGCCGGATCGGGCAGCGGCACGGCGGCAAGCAGCGCCTCCGTATACGGATGCAGCGGCCGGGCAAACAGCGTCGCCTTGTCGGCGTATTCGACGATGCGGCCGAGATACATCACCGCCACCCGGTGGCTGATATGCTCCACCACCGCGAGGTTGTGCGAAATGAACAGGTAAGACAGCCGTAGGCTGCGTTGCAAATCCATCAGCAGGTTGATCACCTGCGCCTGGATCGACACGTCGAGCGCGGACACCGGTTCGTCGGCGACGATCAGGCTCGGATCCAGTGCCAACGCACGGGCGATCGAAACACGCTGGCGCTGTCCTCCGGAGAACTGGTGCGGAAAGCTGCGCATCTGCGCCGGCCGCAGACCGACGCGCTCGAACAGCGCCGCGACACGTTCCTGCCGCTCGCGCCGGTTGGCGATGCCATGCACGCGCAGCGGCTCGCCAACGATGTTGCCTGCGCGCATGCGCGGATCAAGCGAAGAGAACGGATCCTGGAACACGATCTGCATCTGCCGGCGCAATGGCCGCAACGCTGCCTTGGAAAGATGGGTGATTTCACGCCCGCGCAGCTTCACAACACCGGCGGTCGGCTCGGTCAGCCGCAGCACGGCGCGACCGACGGTGGACTTGCCGCAGCCGCTCTCGCCCACCAGTCCGAGTGTTTCGCCTTCCGCGATGGTGAAGCTGACGCCGTCCACCGCGTGCACATGGCCGACAACGCGGCGCAGCACACCCTTGCGCAGCGGGAAGTGCTTCTTCAAGCCGGTCACTTCAAGCAACGGGGAATCTGTCATGCCAAAGGTCCTCGCCGGCACTTGTGATGACGAGACAGCGTCACGCCGCCACCGCCTTCCAGCAGGCAGCTTCATGCTCTGGCCGGTACGCTTCGAATGGCGGCGCCAGGCGCCGGCATCGATCGTCCGCCAGCGCGCAGCGCGGCGCGAAGGCACAGCCGGGCGGCAGATCATACAACGGCGGCACCGTGCCGGGAATTTCCTGCAGCCGTTCTTCGCCCGGAATACCCGTCGCGCTGGCCACCCGCGGAATCGACTTCAACAGCCCGCGCATATACGGATGCAATGGTCGCGCAAACAACTCGCCGACCGGCGCTTGCTCGACCATCCGGCCGGCATACATGACCACGACACGCTGCGCGGTTTCCGCCACCACACCGAGATCGTGCGTGATCAGGATTACCGCCGTGCCGAACTCGCTTTGCAGATCGGCGATCAGGTCGAGGATCTGCGCCTGGATCGTCACGTCCAGCGCTGTGGTCGGTTCGTCGGCGATCAACAGCTTCGGGCGGCAAGCCAGCGCCATCGCGATCATCGCGCGCTGCCGCATGCCGCCCGACATCTGGTGCGGATAGTCGCGCGCGCGGCGCTCCGGCTCCGGGATGCGCACGTGGTGCAGCATCTCCACCGCACGGGCACGCGCGGCACGGCGGGAAACGTTGTCGTGCCGCCGCACCATCTCGGCTACCTGGCGGCCGACGGTCAGCAACGGGTTCAGCGCCGTCATCGGCTCCTGGAAGATCATGGCGATCTGGCCACCCCGCACGCGGCGCATCTCGGCCTCCGACAGGCGCAGCAGATCCACATCGCCGAACCGCACGCTCCCCGCCGCGATGCGGCCGGGCGGGCTCGGCACCAGACGCATCAACGACAGCGCGGTGATGGTCTTGCCGCAGCCGGATTCGCCGACAATCGCCAGCGTCTCGCCCGCATGCACGGTAAACGACACATCCTGCACGGCCCGCAGCACGCCGATGCGCGTGCGGAATTCCGTGCATAGCCCGGAGACTTGCAGCAGCGGCCGCATCAATCGCGCTGCCGCGGATCGAGCGAATCGCGCAGCGCGTCGCCCAGCAGGTTGGAGCCGAACACCACCAGGCTGATGGCAAGGCCAGGGAATATCACCAGCCACGGCGCGGTACGCATATATTCCGCAGCGGAATCGGACAGCATCCGGCCCCAGGACGGCCACGGCTCCGGCACGCCCAGACCGAGGAACGACAGCGACGCCTCGGTGAGGATGGTGGAACCGATCTGCGCCGTCGCCAGCACGATCAGCGGCGCCAGCGTGTTCGGCAGCACATGGCGCAACGCGATGCTGGTTTCAGCCATGCCGGTGGCGCGTGCCGCCTCGACGAACGGTTGCTCGCGCAATCCCAGCACGTTGGAGCGGATAACCCGCGCGACGTTGGGGATCAGCGGGATGGCGATGGCGACGATGGTGTTGGGCAGCGAGGGGCCCAGCGAGGCGCTGATCACCAGCGCCATCACCAGCAGCGGCAGCGATTGCATTATTTCCGCAAAGCGCTGCACGATCAGGTCGAACCAGCCGCCAACATAGCCGGAGGCGAGGCCGAGCAACGTACCGAAGCCGCTGCCCAGCGCGGTGGCGCCGAGCGCGACAGCCAGCGAAATACGCGCGCCATGAATCAGACGGCTGAGAATGTCGCGCCCCATCATGTCGGCGCCGAGCGGATGCGCCCCACTCGGCGGCGCGAGCGAGAGACGCGGATTGGTGGTGAACGGGTCGAACGGCGCCACCCAGCCGGCAAACAACGCGGCAAAAACAAAAAGCAACATGATGACAGCGCCGCCGACACCCAGAGGATAGCGGCGCGCCAGATAGGCCGCTTCGTGCCACCAGCGCGGAATCGAACGCGGTGGCTGTGAGAAGGTCGTGCTCATGGAGGTGCTTCCACCGCCGCGTTTTGGTCGGGCTTCACCCGGCAATCTACGCAGGATCGCTGGTGCGCCGATGGCCGGGTCAAGCCCCTCCACCATAAGGCACACCGGAATCTGGTACTGCTCATTCCCCGTACCGGATGCGCGGATCGACGACCATATACAGCAGATCGACGATCAGGTTCACGGTTACCACCACGAGGGCGATGAACATCACCAGGTTCTGCACCATCGGATAGTCGCGCCAACGGATCGCCTCCACCAGGAAGCGCGCGACGCCGGGAATATTGAACACCGTTTCGGTAACGATCAGGCCGCCGAACAGGAACGCGGTTTCCACGCCGATTGTCGTGATCACCGGCAACAAGGCGTTGCGCAGCGCGTGGTCGAAGATAACCGCCCCCTCGCCCAACCCCTTGGATCGCGCGGTGCGCACGTAGTCCTGGCGCAGCACTTCCAGCATCGACGAGCGCGTCAACCGCGTAATCAGCGCCGAGCTGCGAAATCCGACAGCGGCGGCCGGCACCGCGTACAGCCCCAATGCCGTCCAGAACGAAGCGGGGGACTGCTGATAGATCGGAATGCTGCCGAAATACCGCACGAACCCCATCAGGATCAGCAGCCCGAGCCAGAAGGCGGGGAACGACAGCCCACTCAGGCTGACGACGCGCAGCGTGTAGTCGAGCCACGAATTCTGCCGCACTGCGCTGATGACGCCGAGCGGCACGCCGGTGCAGATGGCGAACAGCAGCGCCAGACCGGCCAGTCGCGCGGTGATCGGGATGCGTGGCAGAATCTCATCGAGCACCGGCTTTTCCGAGACATACGAATAGCCCAGATCGCCATGCAGCAGCCCACCGATCCATTGCGCGTATTGCAGCGGGATCGGCCGGTCCAGCCCCAGATCGGCGACGATCTTCGCCTTTTCCGCCGGATCGACCAGGCCGGCGGAATCGAACAGGATGTCCGCGATGTTGCCCGGGACGATGCGCAGCAGCAGGAAGATGGCGATCGAGACGCCAAACAGCGTCACCACCATCAGTAACAATCGGCGGACGATGTAGGACAGCATAGCCGGTCAGCGATCGAGCCAAACATCTTCGAAGCGCCAATGATTATAGATGCTGTTGACGGCAAGCTTCAGTCCCTTGACCTGCGGCGACCAGCACGTGCCGCCCTGCGACTGAAAGACGATCGGCCGCGCCCCGTCCTCCTGTAGCTTCTTGTCGATCTCCCACACCAACTGCCGGCGCTGGGCGAAATCGGTCATCATCGACTGCTGGTGGAACAGCTTCTCCAGATCTGCGTTGCAATAGCCGGTATAGTTGCGCTCCGAGCCGCAGGTGTAGTTCTCGAAGAACATCACGTCGGGATCGTCGATGCCGGTGCCTTGCACATTCATACCCACGGCGTAGTCCTTGCGCGCCAGGCGGGCGTACCAGACGCTGGAATCCAGGGGCTCCAGCTCGCCCTGGATGTACACCTGTTTCAGATGGTCGATCAGGATCACCGCCGAGTCGCGGTAATCGGGAATGTTACGGGTTGATACCTTGAGCAGCAGCATGTGATCCGGGCCGTAGCCCAGCTCGCGCATGATCCTGCGACCCTCCTCACGGTTCTTCTCCACGTCGGCGCCATAACCGGGCACCGTCTCCATGAATTCCTTCGACCAGCCCCACAGCCCCTCTGGCGGCGCCAGCATGGCCCCGCCGACACGGTAGACGCCGTGGCTGAGGATGTCGGAGAATGCCTGGCGGTCGATTGCCAGACCCATGGCGCGGCGGATGCGTGCGTCATCGAACGGCGGCTTGTCCCGATTGACCAGCAGATTGCCCTCGGTGTTGGACGGCTGGACGATGCATTGCGCGTCCGGACGCTGCGCTTGCACGTCCTTCACCAGCTCCGGCGTCAGCTCGCCGGTCAGGGTCAGGTCGAACTTCCCGGCAACGAAAGCGAGGACCATTGTGGGACGGTTGGCGATGATGGTGTATTCGATTCCGTCGAGATACGGCCGGCCCGGCTTCCAGTAGTCCGGATTGCGCTCCAGCCGGATCGATTCGTTCTGCTTGAACTCGACGAACTTGAACGGACCGGTGCCGATCGGATGCGTGCGCATCTGCGCCGCCGGTACGTGGCAGGGATAGACCGGCGAAAAACCACCGGCCAGCATGACGAGGAACGATGGCTGCGGATCGTTGAGGTGGAACGTGACCTCGCGATCGCCGTTGGTGCTGATCTCCTTGAGGTTGAACCACCACGTCTTGCGCGGGTTCTTGCGCAGCTTCGTATCGACCTTGCCGCTGGCCATCTCCCACGTGCACTTCACGTCGGCGCTGGTGAACGGCTGGCCATCGTGCCATTTCACGCCGTCCCGAAGGTGGAACGTCAGCGCCCGGCCGTCGTCGCTCCACTGCCAGTCCGTCGCGAGTTCGGGAACGATCCGGTCGAGGCGGTTCTGCGGGCTGTCCGGATCGAACTGCACGAGATTGTTGAACACCGCGGCGAACGGCATCGTGGTGGAAATGGTCGCCTCTTCCCAGATCGAGGCACTGGGCGGGTTGTCGCGATGTGTGACGCGGAGGATGCCCCCCTGCTTCTGGGCCAGCGCCGGGCCCATGACCCAGCATCCGGCCAGCAAACAACCGGCGACGAGCCGCACCAAGAATCCAGCCATCCTCGTTTCCCCCTGCAACCAGCTTGCCGGCATTTAATCGCGCCAACCGGCTGGTTGGCAACGCGGCCCGGATGTGGCTGCCCGCGACACAGACCATGCCAAGAGCAAAACAGCCCGAGTGGGGCGCCGCTCTCGCCGCAGCGTCAGCCGATGTGAGTCCTTAGCGCGATTGCTCGGATACCGACGCTATTTCAGGTGCTTGCGGAAATAGGCGGCGATGTCGGCCCACAGCGCGAAGGCCGGCTTCTCGCGATAGCTTGGCCGGTAATCGGCAAGGAAAGCGTGGCCCGCATCCTGGTAAATCTTCGTTGTCACGTCCTTGCCGGAAGCCGCGGCGCGCTTTTTCAGCTCCGCCTCCATTGCCACCGACGGGTTCTGATCTTCCTCGCCGAACACGGCGAACAGCGGGCAGTGCAAGTTCTTGACGAGGTCAAGGATCGGCGTCGGTCGCGCCGCCGTGGTTTCGGCGTTCGGGATGGCGCGGTGGATGAAGCCACCCCAGCAATCGATCGCAGCATCGATCTTGTTGCTGCTACAGGCGAATAGCAGCGTGTGACGGCCGCCGGAGCAGAAGCCGATCGCCCGGACCTTCGGGGTGGCACCGGACAGCCCGCGCAGATGTGCCGCGGCGGCGTCGAGATCCTGCACCGCCTGCTTGTCAGGCAGGCCGAACATGACCGGTAGCACCGTGTTGATGTCGTTCGGGTCCTTGGGGGCACCGGCGCGGGCGTACCGATCGGGCGCCAGCGCGTTGTAGCCGATATTGGCGAAGCGGCGGGCGACGTCGCGGATGTGATCGAGCAGCCCGAAAGCCTCGTGGATCGCGACGATGCCGGGATGGCTGCCTGACTCGGCAGGCCGCGCCAAATAGCCCGGAATGCTGTCGCCGCCGCTGTTCAAATGGATCTCCTCACACTGGACGCGGCTGGGATCGGGCGCCGTACCCGGAATATTCCCCATCGCCCCCGCCTTGGTTGGCGGTCTGCGTGCCAACCGTTTCAACGTGCCCACCGGCACGGCACCGCAGCGATTTTGCCCGGGTACCGTGGTCATGGCTGCTGCCAGTGCCACTTCAGCGCGATTTGGTTCCACATCCGCTTGACGACTCAGGTTCGTCGGCAATGATCATCACCTGGCCCGACCTATGGTGATCGCGTAGCTAAAGCGCTCCCCGGGATGCGTGCTATCGGAAGCTTCCAATATCCTGCCGTTCCCATCGTAATAGAGACGCAAGATGCGAAGTGCGGGACTGTTCGTCTCCGCCTTCAGGTGAAGGGCGTCCTCGCTTGACAGCGCAATCGCAAGAATCCGCTGCTCAACACGGGCAACATGAACATCGTATTGTTTTTCAATGAGCCTGTAGATGGCCCCGGAGCGGCTCGTCAATCGATCCGCAATGCCACGGAACGCGGGGTTGATATAAACTCGGGTCCGGCAAATCGGCAGGTCATCGTGTTTTCTGAAGCGAATACCGTGGCCGAACAGCCATTTTTCTCCGACACCGATCGGCAGTTCGCTCGCGAGCGCCTGGTCGACCTCGATGAGATCCGTGTAAGACAGACGCATCTCGGTATTTTCTGCGTATTGCAACAGATCGTCGAGTGATTCCAGCGCCTGAGTGTAAGGTACGGACGGTTGCGAAGCGATGACGGTTGTTCCGGCCCGCGGCTTGCGTGTCACGAGCCCGGATTCGCGCAGCCTTCGCAACGCCTCGCGTACGGTGAATCGGCTGATCTTGAAGATATCGCAGAGTTCATGCTCGGTCGGCAAAGTTGACCCGACCGGGTAGCGTCCTTGGACAATATCCGCGATCAGCGCATCGGCAACCACGAGGTAGCGCGGCTGGCCCTCGGCCTTTGCCACCCGCCGACGCGGACTCGCGGCATCCTTCTTCTTGGACTTTTGCATGGCTGGAATCTGCCACAATAGCTCAAACGCCGCCAAGGCAGTAACGCGTGGAACAAGTCGAATGCAGCCGCCGGCACCACGATCAACCGCGGCGCCAGCATCCTTGACAGGCATGCCATGGAAAAGATAATTGTCCGGACAAGTCATGTCAGAGGTCGAAAATGCTCCCGCTGGCGAATGGGTCCGATGCTGCCGGGCAAGAAGCTGCGATCATCCACGCCATCGAACGCCGGCTCGAACCAGACGGCCGTCCTGGCGTTCTGGAGGTTGACAACGCGGAAGACTGTCCCCACGAAATCGTCGAGCAGATGAAGGAACCTGGCCTGTTTGGGGCGAGGATTTGATTATCGAACGAAACCGTATCCAGAGCAATCCGACATGAAGCTTGAGGGGGTTCGCGTCATCGATCTGTCGCAGTTCCTGCCTGGCCCGCATCTTACCATGATGATGGCCGACCACGGCGCCGAAGTGATCAAGATCGAGCCGCCCGGACCGGGCGAACCCGTGCGCCACATTGGCTATCGCGCCGGCGGGGAGAGCGTCTGGTTCCGCAATACGCACCGCGGCAAGAAGAGCATGGTGCTCGACCTAAAATCCCCCGCCGGACGCGATGCGCTGCTGGCACTCGCCGACACCGCCGACGTGATGGTGGAGGCATTCCGGCCGGGTGTCGTCAGGCGCCTCGGGATCGACTACGACACGGTCGAGCAGCGAAATCCGCGCATTGTCTATGCCTCGATCGCTGCCTTCGGACAGGACGGCCCCGATTATTTGCAGCCGTCGCATGATCTCGGCATGGAGGCGCTTGCCGGTGTGCTCAGTCTGAATCTCGGCCAGGATGGCAAGCCAACCCATCCGAATATCCCCGTGGCCGATGCGACCGGCTCGCTGATGGCACTGGCCGGCATACTCATGGCGCTATTCCGGCGCACGACCACGGGGCGCGGCGACTACATCGACATCTCGATGCACGACACCACGATGGCCTGGCTGCCCAACAACACCGGCGCGGTGTTCGCGGAGAACCGGCCGCCATCGGTCAAAGAGGAACGCTCATGGGGCGGCCATTCGTTCTACAACATCTACGAAACCAGCGACGGCCGCTACGTCGTGCTGTCGGGTGTGGAACATAAGTTCGTCCACACACTGCTTGCGGCGCTCGACCGCGCGGATCTGGTTCCAATCGCGACCCAGCCGCCCGGTAATGTGCATGCGCCGGTGAAGACCTTCCTGGCCGAAACCTTCAGGACCCGGACGCGCGACGAATGGGAAGCGTGGTTCAAAGGTCGCGACGTTTGCTTCGCACCCGTGCTCGATCTGCGCGAGGCATTCGCGCGCCCGCAGGTCGCGGCGCGAAACATGCTGGTGCGAGACGCGGACGGCAACCTTCATATTGGCATTCCCATCAAGTTCCGCCACGAACCCGGCCGCCTCGACCCCAGCCTTCCGAAGCTTGGCGAGCATACCGAGACACTGCTACAGGAGGTTGAAGGTCGAACCCGGTCTGGTCGGAGACCATAATTGCGCGACGCTCATCAACCCGGGCTGACTCGCGGTCTGGTCCGCCTCATGACTCGTCCGATCGGCGCTGCCGACCGCGCGCGTGCGGCGTTGCACGTGCTCGACTGGATCGGCTGCGCCGCGGCCGGCGCCAGGACGCCGCCAGGCATGGCGATGATCGCTTATGGCCGCACAATGTCGGCAGGCTGCTGCCACGCATTCGGGGGGCTGTCGCTCGCGCAACGCGATGCCGCGCTGGTCAACGGTGCATTCGGCAATGTGCTGGAGATGGACGACCTCTACCGTACTGCTCTTGTGCATCCGGGTCCGGTCGTCGTGCCGGCAGCGCTCGCGGCCGCCGAAGCAACCGGCGCCTCGGCACAGGCGTTGCTCGACGCTGTCATCTGTGGCTTCGAGGCGATGATCCGGGTTGGGCGCAGCGTCGGGCCCTCCCATTACCAACATTTCCACAATACCGCGACCTGCGGCGTGTTTGGCAGCGCGGTGGCCGCGGGTTCGCTGCTTGGCCTTGACGAGGATCGGCTGGTGCACGCGCTGGGCAACGCCGGAACGCAGGCATCCGGCCTGTGGCAATGCCGTATCGAAGACACGATGAGCAAACAATTGCACAATGGCCGGGCGGCGCAGTCAGGCCTGCTCGCGGCCGAACTCGCGGTGCATGGCTTCACCGGTGCCGAATTCATCCTCGAGGGGCCGCTTGGCTTTTATGCCGGCCTGTGTCCCGACGGCGACCCTGACATGCTGCTGGATGAGCCGGATGCGCCGTGGCTGATCCACGGCACAAGTTTCAAGCCCTGGCCGGCCTGCCGCCACACCCATCCGACGATCGATGCCGTGTTGGCGCTGCGCCAGCTTGCGCCGGCCGGTTGCGTGCGGCGGATCATCGTGGAAAGTTACCGCGATGCACTGACGGTCTGTGACAATCCCCACCCGCGCACGCCCGTCGAGGCGAAATTCAGCATGCAGCATGCGAGCGCCGTGGTGTTGCTGCGGGGAAAGCCACGACTCGAGGATTTCGACATGAACGGTGTGCGAGATCCCGATGTTGCCGCCCTGCGCAACAGGATCGAACTGCGCGAGCATGGGGTTTACACATCCGCCTATCCGGCCCATTTCGGCGCCTCGGTGAGCATCGAATGCGCCGACGGGCAGATCGTTCGGCACGACATTCCCGACGCGCTTGGCGACCCGGAAAACCCGCTGTCGCCGACGGCGATCTCCGACAAGGCCCGAATATTGCTCAAAAGTGCCGGCTATACCTGCGCGACGTCCGATGCAATCGTCGGCGCCGCGCTGGCGCTCGCGGATGGCGCGCCGATTGCCAATGTCACCCGGCTTCTGCTCTGAGGTTCGCCCGCATGGATGATCTCGACTATTTCGCTGCTGCCGACCTGCCTGCCATTCGCCGCGACTACCCGCTCGGCAACGCCTTTCTTGCGCGCTTCACCGGCATGAGCCGTGACGCATTGCGCGCAATCCAGGAAACACGATTTCGCAATGTCATGCAACGCGCCTGGCAAGTGCCATTCTACCAACGGCTGTGGGGCGCGTCCGGCATCGAGCCGGGCGATATTCGTGGCCTTGACGACATCGCCAGGCTGCCGACGTATTCGAAATCGGACCTCATGGCGTCGGTGGAGGCTTACCCGCCGCTCGGCGACTTCCACGGAGCCGATATGGACCATGGGACCTGCTCACCGCAGATCATCCTGCAGACGACCAGCGGCACCACCGGCCAGCCGCAACCGCTGCTGTTCGGCCCCAAGAGCCGCGAGATCCAGAACGTACTGCTTGCACGCGTGTACTTGTTGCAAGGTATGCGACGTAGCGATGTTGTCCACTCGGTTTACGGTTTCGGCATGGTCAATGGTGGCCACTACGTCCGCGAGACCATCCTGCACTGGGTCGGCGCGCAGCTCTTGAGCGCAGGTACCGGCGTCGAGACCCGCTCGGCGCAGCAGGTCATGTTGATGCGCGACTTCAAGGCCACGGTGCTGACCGGTTTCGGCGATTTTGTGAAACGGCTTGCCGACGTCGCCCGCGAAAACGGCTTCGAGGCAGGCAGGGACATCAATTTGCGCATGATCACCGTCCATCTCGGCCCGGACGGTCGCGGACCT
>JBEKNT010000001.1:0-65340 GCA_049522565.1 Acetobacteraceae bacterium | reverse complement strand
TCCCACAAGGGGAGGGGGAGTCTATTATTGCCTGACGGGAGGCCGCCATGAACAACCCAGTTGCGATCGTCACCGGCGGACTGCGCGGGCTTGGGCGCGCGATGACGCTCGGGCTGGCGCGTACCGGCGCGCGCGTGCTGGCGGTGGGCCATATCGAAGCAGACGTGGCGGAGATGCAGGCGCTGCTGGCCAGCGCCGGGCATGCCGATCAGGCCGCTTGCCTGGCAGCGGACCTCCGCAAGCCCGCCGAATGCGACCGGGTGGTGGCGGCGTGTGTCGATCGGTTCGGCTCGGTCGATATCCTGGTCAACAACGCCGGCCTGACCTTCACCTATATCGCGCCCGACCGCTTCCGCCGCGCCACGCGGCAGAAATTCTGGGAGGTGTCGGACGAGGTGATCCAGAACGTCATCGACACGAACTACGTCGCCGCCGACCAGATGACGCGGCGTGTGGCGCCCGGGATGGTGGCGCGCGGCTGGGGCCGTATCGTCAACGTGACGACGAAGCTCAGCACCATGAACATGGTCGGCGCGATGCCATACGGTGCGTCCAAGGCGGCGCTGGAGATGGCGACCGAGGTCTGGGCGAAGGAACTCGCCGGCACCGGGGTCACGGCGAACATCGTCAATCCGGGGGCGGGGGCCAACACGCCCGGCATGGCGCAGGAGATGCGCGACCGCAGCCGTGCGGGTACCGTCTCCCGCCTGGTCGAGCCGGAGGAGATGGTCCCGCCGCTGCTCTTCGTGGTGTCGCGGGCGGCCGACAAGGTGAACGGCTACCGGTTCGACGCCAACGCCTGGGATGCATCGCGACCGCCGGCCGAAGCGGCGCGCGTCGAAGGTCGGCCGGCGGGGTTCACGTTGCATGCGCAGGACCAGGAATCCTGGCCCGGCTAGGCGCGCCGCATGCTATGAATTCGTGGAGGCAGGATAACTGGGTTGGGGGAGCGCGGGGGACGGCGATGGGGAAAGCGTCACGGGTTCGCAGGGATGGACCGATGGATTGGCAAACCGCACTGTTCTTCGCGGTTCCGACGCTGGGTGCGTACGCGGCGTGGCTCACCTCGTTGGTGTTTTGCGCCAGCAACGGGCCGCGTCCGTTACTGATCGCGGATGCGGCGTTCTTCCCGGTCGGCGTGGTGCACGGGATCGGGTTGTGGTTGGGCGGATGGTGAAACCTCTCCCGCACTTATACCAACCGGCGAAAAGATTGACCCACGGACAGCGCTGACATCGTCATGCCGCCCCCGGGTCAAGCGCCGGGGGCAGGCTCCGGTCGCCATCCACGACTTTCCTTGTTGCTCGCAACAAGGAAAGTCGTGGATGCCGACCGGAGCCTGCCATGACGCGGAACGCGGCCGGTGAGTCAACCTTTACGCCGGCTGGTATTACGCGCGGGAGGGGTTGATTTTACAGGAAGCCCACCGACAGCCAGGGCACCGCGGCCACCACCGCCAGCGCGACCACCAGTGCGGCCAGATAGGGCCAGATGCGCCACACCGCATCGTCCGGGGACACCCGGCCGATCGCGCAAGCGCTGAAGAAGCCCACGCCGAACGGCGGCGCGAACAGGCCGATGCCCATCGCCAGGATCACCACGATCGCGTAATGGACCTCGTTCACCCCCAGCGCGCGCGCCACCGGGAACAGCAGCGGGCCGAACAGCACGATGGCGGGAATGCCCTCCAGGGCGCTGCCGAGCACGATGAACACCACCATGCTGATCGCCAGGAAGCCGCCCTTGCCGCCCGGCACCGTGGCCATCACCT
This sequence comes from Acetobacteraceae bacterium, assembly GCA_049522565.1. Taxonomy (GTDB): domain Bacteria; phylum Pseudomonadota; class Alphaproteobacteria; order Acetobacterales; family Acetobacteraceae; genus JASHVB01. The sequence continues at coordinate 63,569 of JBEKNT010000001.1, read as the reverse complement.
GCACCAGCCATTGCGAGAAGCCGGATTGCGTCAGCGCCCAGGCCATCGCGGTCGCCGTGCCGATGATCAGCATCACCGCGCCGGTCAGCGACAGGGTCTCGACCAGGATCGGGTAGATGCGGCGCAGGTCGAATTGGCGATAGACGAAGACGCCGAGCAACGCCGTGTAGATCACGCCGACCGTGGACACCTCGGTCGCGGTTGCCACGCCGTTCATCACGGCGAAGCGGATGACGAAGGGCAGCGTCAGGCCGGGGACGGCGATGACGAAGCTGCGCAGGATGAACCGTGCGGGCGGTCGCCTGGCCCCGCCGGTGTCCTCATTGCGCGAACGCCACCATGCCACCGCCACCAGCGCCAGCGCTGCGACCGCGGCGGGCAACAAGCCGCCGGTGAACAGCGCCGCGATCGAGACATTGGTCACCGAGCCGATGGTGATCAGCACCAGGCTGGGCGGGATCGTCTCCGACATCGCCGAGGAGGATGCCAGCAGACAGGCGAGCTCGCCGGGATGCGTGCCCCGGCGGCGCATTTCGGGGAACAACACCGGCGCGACGGCAGCCATGTCGGCGGCCTTGGAGCCGGAAATGCCGGAGACGAGATACATCGCCCCCAGCAGCACGTAGGACAGCCCGCCGCGTACATGGCCAAGCAGCGAGGCGAGGAAATTCACCATCACCCGCGCGATGCCGGTCATCTCCATGAGCAAGCCGAGGAACACGAACATCGGCACCGACAGCAGCAGCAGGTTCGACATGCCGTCGTCCATGCGGTTCACCACCACGCTGATCGGCATGGTGGAGGTCAGCGCCAGATACGACACGGTGGAGATGCCGAACGCGAAGGCGATGGGCACGCCGATCGCCACGCAGGTGCCGACGATGACGATGAAGAACAGCACCAGGCTGCCGCGTCCCATTGCGACGAGCGCCGGCTCGGCCAGCCACAAGACCAGCGCAACCGCGCCGACGGTCAGCACCCCTGCCAACAGCGCGCGTGGGCCGGCGGTCTCCAGCAGGCGCAGCACCGCAATGACCGCCGCCATGATGCCGCCGACCAGGATCGCCGCGGCCCGCCAGGCGTCGGAAATATTCAGCGTGGTGAGCTCGGTATAGGCCTGCTGATCCACGTACTGCGTGGCGGGCAGCAGGATCTCCAGCACGAACGCGACGACGACCAGCGCGCCGATGGACTCGAACCAGGCGGCCACCGCGGGCGGCACCCAGGCGACCAGCGTGGTCAATCGCATATGCCCGCCGCGGCGCAGCGCGACGACCGCGCCCAGCATGCACAACCACAGGAACAGGAAGGTCGCGAGTTCGTCAGACCAGATCAGTGGCGCATCGAACACGTAGCGGGCGACGACGCCGCAGAACAGGATGGCCACCTCGGCGAGCACCAGGGCGGCGCCGATCCCCTCGGCCGCTGTGCCGATGACGCGGTCGAGCAGAAAGGCGACGCGGCGCAGCCCTGCGGACGGAGGACGCGTCAGCAGGACTGCGCCGGGACGATCGGGCGGCAGGCTCACGCCAGCGTGCCGACGTATTTTTCCAGCAGCGCCCAGGCCTGATCGCCCATCTTCGCCTTCATTTCGGGATAGAAGCCGGTCTTGCTGAGTTCAGCCCGGAACGGCGCCATGTCGGGCTGGGTGAAAATCATCCCCTTGCTCTTCAGCGTCGCCTGCAAGGTTTGCGCCGAGGTGACCCAATCCTGCCGCTCCTGGAGCGCCGCGGCATCGAACACGGTCTCGGCCATGTCACGCAGGTCCGGCGGCAGGCGCTTCCAGGCATCCATGTTGAAGGCGACATGGTAGCACGCCCACTGGTGGTTGGTCAGCGCACAGTATTTTTCCACCTCGTACAGTTTCGCCGCATCGATGATGACCAGCGGGTTTTCCTGGCCGTCCACCACGCCGGTTTGCAGCGCGCTGTACACCTCGCTGAAATTGATCGCGGTCGGCGCCGCGCCGAGGTGTTTGAACAGCGAGATCGGTATCGGTGCGACCGGCAGGCGGATCTTGAAGCCTTTCAGGTCGGCGGGCGAGTTGATCGGCTTGTTGCGCGAGGTGATCTCGCGGAAACCGTGATCCCAGGCGCGCTTCAGGCAGATCATGTTGGATTTTTCCGCCTGTGCGCGCACGAAGTCGCCCAGTTCGCCGTCGATCGCGGGCCAGACCTCCTTATAGCTGGGGAAGGCAAAGCCGACGCCGATGATGCCGGCGGCCGGCACGCGCGGCGCCAGAAGGTCGCCTTGCAGCGCGTACATCTCGACCGCGCCGGACACGCATTGCGCGAGCATCGACGTATCGGCGCCCAGTGCGCTGTTCGGGTAAAGCGTGATTTCGAACCGCCCGCCGCTCTGCTCTTTGATCTTCGCGATTGCCTCGGTGCAGCGAAGCATCATCGGGTGATCGGGCGGCAGCACGCTGGCGAACTTGTAGGAGAATTCGGCGGCGTGGGCCGGGCGGCGCAGGATCGCGGCGGCGGCGAGGCCACCACCGACGCCGGACAGCAATGTACGGCGCGAGACAGTCGACGGCATTTGGTTTTCCCTCCCAGGAGGCGGCACCCGAGTGGATGCAAAACGCGGGGCAAGCTGCCCACCGGGTGGCGGGGGCGTCAACCCACGATCGGCGCAAACCGGACATGAGACGGAGGTGGCGATTCGGTATAAGAACGTGAGGGTGCAACGCGTGCAGCCACCCGTTACCGTGTCATTGCGATTCCCGCCCTACCCGTCATTGCGAGGCGCGCAGCGCCGAAGCAATCCCCTGCCTGGCGAGCCGCCACTGCGCGTCAGGCGGAAGATTGCTTCGGCGCTGCGCGCCTCGCAATGACAGCCGCCCGCTACCCCACGATCCCCCTTCGCTGCAGCTCCTGCACCACCTGTTCGGCCAGCGCCTCGGGCGAGAGTTCCAGCGTGCGCAGCCGGATCTCCGGATCCAGCGGCGCCTCGTACGGCGCATCCACCCCGGTGAAATTCCGCAACTGCCCGGCATCCGCCCGCCGGTACAGCCCCTTCGGATCCCGCCGCCGGCACTCATCCACCGGCGTATCGACGAAGATCTCCAGGAACTCCCCGTCCTCCACCGCCTCGCGCGCCAGCATCCGCTCCGCCCGGTAGGGGGAAATAAACGACACCAGCACGATCAGCCCGGCATCGACGAACAGCTTCGCCACCTCCGCCACCCGGCGGATGTTCTCCACCCGGTCCGCCTCGGTGAACCCCAGATCGCGGTTCAGCCCGTGCCGCACATTGTCGCCGTCCAGGATCATGGTGTGGCGGCCCACCGCGTGCAGCCGCTTCTCCACCAGGTTGGCGATGGTCGACTTGCCCGCCCCCGACAGCCCGGTGAACCACAGCACCGACGGCTTCTGCCCGTTCAGCAGCGCCCGCGCCGCCTTGTCCACGTCGAGCTGGTGCCAATACACGTTCTCCCGCGCCCCTTGCAGCGCGGTCACCATCCCCGCACCCACGGTGTTCCGCGTCAGCCGGTCCACCAGGATGAACCCGCCCAGCTCGCGGCTGTTGGCGTATGGCTCGCACGCCACCGCGTGCGACAGCGACAGCGCCACCCGGCCGATCTCGTTCATGTGCAGCTCGCGCGCCGGGGTCTCCTCCAGCGTCTCGATGTCGAGCCGCGACGTGATGTCGGTCACCGTGCCCACCACGCTCTGCGTCCCCAGCATCACCTGGTACGCCCGGCCGCGGAACAGCGAGGTGTCGTCCATCCACACCACCCGCGCGTCGATCCGCTCGGCCAGCGCCGGCAGCGGCGCGGCGGCCAGCACGTCGCCGCGCGAGGCGTCGATCTCGCGGTCCAGCACCAGCGTCACCGGATCGCCGTGCCGCGCCACATCCAGCTCGCCGTCCATGGTGACGATGCGCGCGACGCGGGCCTCGACGCGCGAGGCGGCGTTCACCACGGTATCGCCGGGGCGCAGCGTGCCGGCCGCGATGGTGCCGGCATAGCCGCGGAACGTCTGGTCCGGCCGGCTGACCAACTGCACCGGCAGGCGGAAGGCTCGCCCGTCGCCGTCATGCCCCGGCTCGGCGCTCTCCAGCGCGGCCAGCAACGTCGCGCCCTGGTACCATGGCATGCGGGTGCTCGACCGCGTGACGTTGTCGCCGTCGCGCGCGCAGACCGGGATCGCGGTCACCGCCAGCGCGTGCAGATGGCCGAGCACGGCGTGAAAGTCGGCGACGATGCGCTCGAACACCGCCTGCTCGAAGCCCACCAGGTCCATCTTGTTGACCGCCAGCACCACGTCGCGGATGCCGAGCATCGACGCGATGGCGGCGTGCCGGCGGGTCTGGTCCAGCACCCCCTTGCGGGCGTCGATCAGCACGATCGCCAGGTCGGCGTTGGACGCGCCGGTCACCATGTTGCGGGTGTATTGCTGGTGGCCGGGCGCGTCGGCCAGGATGAAGCGCCGGCGCGGCGTCTCGAAATAGCGGTAGGCGACGTCGATGGTGATGCCCTGGTCGCGCTCGGCGGCCAGGCCGTCGACCAGCAGCGCGTAGTCGATGTTGCCCCCGGTGGTGCCGAAGCGGCGGGAGTCGCGCTCCAGCACCGCCATCACGTCGTCGGGGATGGTGCCGCACTCGAACAGCAGGCGGCCGATCAGGGTGGACTTGCCGTCGTCCACGCTGCCGCAGGCCAGCACGCGCAACAGGGAGTCGGGCATCAGAAGTATCCCTCGCGCTTCTTGGCTTCCATCGAGGCGTCCTGGTCCTGGTCGATCAGCCGTCCGGCGCGTTCGGAGACCCGCGTGGTGCGCATCTCCTGCACGATCTCCTCCAGCGTGGCGGCGGCGGATTCGACCGCGGCGGAGAGCGGGTAGCAGCCGAGCGAGCGGAAGCGGACCAGGCGGTCGGCGGGTTGTTCGCCGGGCTCGAAGCGCATGCGCTCGTCGTCGACCACGATCAGCGCGCCGTCGCGGATCACGGTGGGGCGGAGGGCGGCGAAATACAGCGGCACGACGTCGATCCGTTCGGCCAGGATGTAGGTCCACACGTCGAGCTCGGTCCAGTTGGACAACGGGAAGACGCGCAGCGTCTCGCCGGGCGCGAGGTTGCCGTTGTAGAGGTGCCAGAGTTCGGGGCGCTGGCGCTTCGGCTCCCAGGTATGGCCGGGGCCGCGCACCGAGAAGACGCGTTCCTTGGCGCGCGAGCGTTCCTCGTCGCGCCGCGCGCCGCCGATGGCGAAGTCGTAGCGGCCGTCGGTCAGCGCCTGCTTCAGGGCGTCGGTCTTCATGATCTGGGTGTAGCTGCTGCCGTGGTCGAACGGGTTGATGTTCTGCCGCAGGCCGTCGGGGTTGGTGTGCACGATCAGTTCCAGGCCGTAGCGGCGCACCGTGCTGTCGCGGTGGCGGATCATGGCGCGGAACTTCCAGGTCGTGTCGATGTGCAGCAGCGGGAAGGGCGGGCGGGCGGGGAAGAACGCCTTGCGGGCGAGATGCAGCAGGACGGAGGAGTCCTTGCCGATCGAGTAGAGCAATACCGGGTGGGCCGCCTGGGCGGCGACTTCGCGCAGGATGTGGATGCTCTCCGACTCGAGGGCCTTCAGGTGCGCCGGTAGCGCGGGTGCGGTCATCGCTGGGGTCCCGGGAGGTGGGGCAGGGGGGGGCATGGGGGTCCGTGGGATTACGAGGAAAATCTCAGACTGTCTCATCAAACCGCGGTTCATATCCCGCACCGGACCCGCGATGCACCTGAAATGCTGCCGCGCGGCGGATCAAGGACCGCCAGCCGGCTTGCTGCGCAACGCAGTCCGGTTGTCGTCCATCAGTTCGCCGAAAGAGCGGCCGTCGGGGCCATAACTCTGTCGCCCCGGAACCGCCCCACAGGGTGTCCGCCGTGGGTCCAGACATCGTCGGCCGCAGCCAGCCGAACGACCCGCCGGTCTACGTCCACCGCCGTTCCGGCCGGCTCGCCGCACCGGTCAACGGCCTGGTCTCAGGATGCTCCCCGGCGGGACCCCGGCCAGGTTGTACTCCCGCCGGCATTCGGCGGCGAGCGCGTTCCGATCCGGGCCACTGGGCCCGCACACCACCTGCCGCCCGCCTTCACGAGCCCGGCGCGCGGCGGACTGCCAAGGCAGGTCGTCCATCATCGGGCCTTCGACGGAGAAGACGCCAAGACTGTGGTCGGCGACAACCAGGAAGAATGGTTCGGTCGGTCGGACATCAGACATGGCTGATGATGGCATGCCAACCGGCCGGACGGAAACAGTTTGTTACAAACGGTGCTTCCAGCGCAGGAAGCCCCGCTTCGTCCTGGCCGAGGCCATGGCCACCGGCGCCCTTGCTCCGCCGCAACCCGGTCACCTCGCCCCACGACCGCAACACCGTCTCCATCGTGCCGGGCGTCGGCGTGATCGCTGCCACGTCCCCGCGGTGCCGCGCCGGTAGGAAAAGCTGTTTGGCCGCCGGTTCAGACAAGGATACTGGCCGGCCCGCAGGTTTCTCGGGAAGGCCCGCGCGTGATCGACGCATGAATCCGGGGTTCATCAACCGTAAAATCGTCCCCGGACCGCCCCTGGCAGCGCGCAGGCAAAAGCGGCGATCCGAACTTCGTTGCCGGCCACCTTCACCCTGGAACCGAGCCGCAATCCAACCCGGGCCGGCTATTCGTCCAACTGAAAGCTGACCTTGCAGCGATGGCCCGCCGGCAGCCGCCCGTCCGCGTTCGACAATTCCAGCCGGACGCCGAAACTGCCGCTGGCGGCGTCGAACACCTGGTCCACCTCGGCAACCCGGGCCGGGATCCTGCCGCCGATCGGTGCCGCCGGCTCGATCACCGCGTCCAGGCCGATATGCAGCAGCGGGTAGAGTCGCACCGGCAGGAAGGTCTCCACATACAGCGGGTCCAACCGCGCCAGCCGCAGGATCACCGCTTCCTGGTGAACATATTCGCCGCCGGTCATCAGCCGTTCGGTCACCAGCCCATCGATCGGGCTGCGAATTTCCCGCTGCCGCAATGTGGCTTCGGAGCGCTGCAACTCCAGCCGGGTCACTTCCTGCGCCTGGCGTGCCAGCCGCAATTCGCGGTCGTTGATCTCGGTTTGGGCACGCAGTTCGTCCAGCCGCTCCGCGGTCGCCACCTGATGCTGGTACAGCTCCTGAGTTCGCTCCAACTGGCGGCGCGACAGGGTCAACTGCGCCTCGCGCGCCTCGATCTCCGCCGTGCTGGCAGCGCGCAGCCGGTCGAGCGCGACCTGCGCTGCCTCGACGTCCGAAACCAGCCGGGCGACGACCTGGCCGGCATGCACCCGGTCGCCGCGCTGGACCAGTACCGCTTCCAGCAGGCCGGGGATCGCGCTGCCGACATTCACCCGAAGCGACGGATCCATCACGCAGTCGAAGTCACTCCCCTCCGCCAGGGCAGCCGGGACCCGGATGCCGGACCCCAGCATGGTGCACACGAGGATGGCGCCCACAAGGCGGGCGCAGCGTGGCACCAGACGGGCACGAGCGACGCCGGCGATCCGCGAGCCCGGCAACAACAGACGTCTCATTCCCCTACTCCCGCGAAACCTAACCGCTCGGCGCGCATCCGGTCCTGCCGCAGCAATGCCTGGCGGGCTGCCGCATGGGCGCGTTCCTGGCTCTTCTGCGCCCGGCGTAACGCCCAGCCAGCCAATCGCGCCCCCACCCGGAAGCCGCGCAACCACCCGCCGCAGCGCGCCAGCAGGCGCGGCAGCAGCCCTGCCGCCTCCAGCAGCGGGTCATCCAGCGCCAGGATCGCGGCCACGCTCCCGGGGTCGCCCTGGCGGGCCGCGCGGCCGGCAAGCTGGCGGTCGATGCGCCCAGCCTCGTGGCGTTCGGTGAGCAAGACCGCCAACCCGCCGGCAGCGGCGACCTCGGGTGCGAGCCTGATGTCGGTGCCGCGCCCGGCCATGTTGGTGGCAACCGTAATCCGGCCGACCGTGCCGGCCTCGGCGATGGTGGCCGCCTCGGCAGCGTCCTGCGCGGCGCTCAGTACCGCATGGGGCAGTCCCGCCGCCGTCAGCGCGAGGCTCGCCCGCTGCGCCGCCGCCACCGTGCGGGTGCCGATCAGGACGGGACGGCCGGCTGCCCGCAACGCGGCGGCATGGGCAGCGACGGAAGCCCACTTGGCGGTGGCGTCCGCCAGCAGGCGGTCCGGCACCCGCACGCGGCGCGATGGCCGATGGGTCGGAATCCGGGCAACCGGTAACCCGTAGACCGCCCAAAGCTCGCCGGCGACTTCGGCAGCGGTTCCCGTCATGCCGGACAGGTGCCGATAGCGCGGAAAGAAGCGCTGATAGGTCAGCCGCGCCAGCGTGACCCGCCGACGGGTCAGCGCGCAACCTTCCTTCGCCTCGATCATCTGGTGCAGCCCGTCCGCCCATTGCCGGTCGGGCATCAGGCGGCCGCTGAATTCATCGATGATCACGGTGCGGGCGTCGCGGACCAGATAGTGCTCGCCGGCGCGAAACAGGTGCCGGGCGGCCAGCGCGTGGCGCACCAGCTCCTCGCGCAGCCGCGGTATCGCCCAAGGACCGGATGCCCAAGGGCCGGATGCCCGGAGCCCGGACCCGGCGTATCCCGGTTCGGCCTCGACCAGCGCGGCCAGCCGGATCTCGCCCGCCTCGGTCAGGTGGGCGCTGAGCATACCCGGCAGGCGCTGCCAGTCGCGGCCGGCCTCCAGCCGGTCGGCCAGCGCCAACGCCAAGGCAGCGGTCTCCTCATCGACCTGCGACTCCTGTTCGCCGGACAGGATCAGCGGCGTGCGAGCCGCATCGACCAGCACGCTGTCCGCCTCGTCCACGATCGCGAAGTCCAGGCCGCGCAGCAGCAGCTTCGGCGGCGCCCCGGCAAAGCCGGCCAGCCGCAGCCGCAGCGCGCCACGCTCCGGCCCCAGCGCCAGCCGGTCGCGCAGATGGTCGAAGACGATCTCCTTGCTGGTGCCGTAGCAGATGGCGGCGGCATAGGCCGCGCGGCGGGCGTCCGCCGACATCCCCCCCGTCACCGCGGCCACCGACAGGCCCAGGCGCTGGAACAGCGGTGCCATGGTCGCGGCATCACGCCCGGCCAGGTAATCGTTCACCGTGATGACGTGGACCGCACGGCCGGCCAGCGCCGCCGCCGCCGCGCACAGCCCGGCCGCGGCGGTCTTGCCCTCGCCGGTCGCCATCTCCGCCACCGCGCCGCGCCACAGCGCCGCGGCGCCCATCACCTGGGTCTCGTACGGCCGGAAGCCGAGGCTGCGGGAAGCGGCCTCCCGCACCAGGGCGAACAGCCAGACCAGGGCGGCACGATCCGTGGCGCGGCGGCGCAGCGCGATGCCGGCCTCCCGCGCCGCCGCGGCCAGCGCCGCGTCATCCAGTGCGGCCGACGCCGCCCCGGTCACGGTCACCGCGCGCGCGAAGCCGGCCAGGCGCCGCCGCCGCAATCCACCGGTACAACGCAGCATCGCGCCACCCACGTGTTGGTGCAGCCACCGGTCGAGCGGTGCGCGTTCGGCGTCGGCACGCTCCGGGTAGCGCCAGAGCGCGGGCAGCGCCCGGGATGGCGGGGCCGCGTCAAACATCGAGGCGATGCAGGAACAATTGGCGCAGCCCGCGCAGCAGGCGCCATCCCAACGGTTCCTCCCCATGGTCGAAGCGGACATAGGCACGCCCGCCGATCCAGACGCCACTATCCGCCACGCCAGGGGGCGTTGTGCTGTCCATGCCGCCGGGCGATGCGGCATGGTCCGTCACACCGGCCAGCGCCATGCTCGCCGCCGCCCCGACCGGCACCACATCGACCAGGAAGGTTTGCTCGAACGCGCGGCGACCGGATGCATCGGTGGGGTCGGTGGCGATCTCGCCGCCGGCGGCAAGCCCGAGCACCGCGCTGGGCATCTCCCGTACCGCACCCGGCAATTCGCGCGAAATCGTCGCTGCCATCGGCCGGAACACCGCATAGGCCGGCCGCACCTCCACCCCCTTGGTGCGGCCACGCACCAGGTCGATCCGGTCCTGCGGCACCACGACGCGGATGCTGACGTCGCCGGCTTCCAGCACGTCGCCCAGCACGTCGCCGCGATGCAGCAAGCGGCCCGGCAGATCGCTCGCCTCCGGCAGCACCAGCACGCCATCGCGTGGGGCGCGGACGATCAGCTCCGCCAGCCTTGCGCGGCCGAGCGCGACCGTCGCCTCGGCGCGCCGCACCTGCTCGCGCAGCAGTTCGGCCGAGACCCGGTCGGTCAGCAGCACGGCGTCCAGCCGCAGCCGCAGCTCATCGCGCTGCGCTTCCACCACCGCCAACGCAGCAGGCAGGGCCGGTTCCTCCAGCTCCAGAATGGGATCGCCCTGGTGCAGCCGGCTTCCGGGAGTCGCGAGAACCCGCCGCACCACGCCTTCGGTGGGGGCCCGCAGCATCGCGCCTTCCGGCACCTGCACCACGCCCTGCGCGAGCGTGCCGTACGGGACCGGCAGGCCGAACAGTAGCAGCGCCGGCACCCCGGCCAGCAACCCCGCGACCAGCAGCGCTCGCGGCCGCCGCCCCGCCAGCCGGGGCGCACGCGCGACATGCAGCACGCCCTTCAACACCGGCCAGACCACCAGCGAGCCCACGCTCCAGCAGCCGAGCAATGCACCCACCAGCAGGAACCGGGAGGCCAGCAGCAAGGCGATGCCCAGGGTCAGCACGATGCGGTAGGAGACGGAGGCCAGCGTGTAGCCGACCAGCCAGCGTTTCTCGCCCGCGGTCTCGGCCGGACTGTGCAGCGTCGCCTGACCGAAGCCGTAGCGCTGCACCAGGTAGAGCATGTAGCGGCTGCCGCGTTGCGCCAGGTTCGGCAGGCCGATCAAATCGCACAGCACGTAGTAGCCGTCGAACCGCAGCAGCGGATTGCCGTTGAACAACAGGGTGGAGACACCGCCGATCAGCATGACGTTGAAGGCCGTGGCGCGCACCGCGCCTGTGCTGGCCTCGACCCACACCATCATCGCGACCGCGGCCAGTGCCAGCTCCACCATGATGCCGGCGGCGCCGACCAGGGCGCGTTGCCAGATGCGGGGGAACGCCGTGGCCGAGCTGGCATCGACGTACGGCACCGGAAACAGCACCAGCAACATCACGCCCATCTCGTGCACCGCGCCACCCCAGCGCTTGCAGGCATAGGCATGGCCGAATTCGTGCGCCGCCTTCACCAGCGGATAGGCCAGCAGCACCAGGGTGATGCCGTGCAGCGTCAGGGCACGGTCCAGCACATCCGCGGTGAGCTCCGCGCGGTGCACCACAGCCAGCACGATGCCGGTGCCGACCAGCGCCAGCCAGAGCAGCAAGCCCGGGAGCGAGAAGATCGGGCGCACCAGCTTCATGGTGTGGTCCAGGAAGCGGTCCGGGTTGAACAGCGGCAGCCGCAAGGCGAGCGGGTTGCGCAGCCGCATCAGCAAGGCGTGGCGCTGCATCCGCTCGCCGCGCCGCGCGATCTCGGCGATATCGGGCGGCAGCTCACCCAGCAGGAGGTCGGCGCGGTGGAGCTGGGCCAGCAACAGGATGGTTTCCTCCTGGCTCGGCTGGGCGGCGCCATGCCGGCGGCCGACCATCTCCCACGCCTCCCGCAGCGTCCGCCGGCCGTCCAGCAGGCAGACCATCAGATACGCCGCGGGCGACAGCCGGTAGAACCGGCCGCTCTGGTGATCCTGCGCGAGATGCCATAGCCGGCCGCGCATTTCGCGCCGGTGCAGCGCCGCGCGCGGCCGCAGCCGTGGGCGAAGATCGGCAACGCGATACCAGTCGGGGCTGAACAACGATGCTGACATCAGAGGGAGCCCGGCATCGGGGCAGAAAGGCAAGTCTTCTCCCCCTCCCCTTGTGGGCTTGAGCCGCGAAGCGGATCAAGGTTGGGGGGAGGGGGAGAAATCTTCCCTACCGTCACGGGAACACCTGCCAGAACAGCAGCCGCACCTGTTCCGCGATGCGGCGGGTCCAGATCCAGGACACCAGCCGCTGCCCGGCCTCGATCCGCCCAACGCCCTGCATGCCCGGCCGCAGCCGGGGCGATGCCTCGGCCAGCGCCGCCTCCACCCGGAACACGGAACGGCCGTCGTTGACCTCGGCGACCGGCGTGACGCGGGTGACGGTGAAGTCCAGGCCCTGATACGGCATCGCGGCGATCACCAGCCTGCCGTGCTGGCCCGGCCGCACATCCGCGACCTGCGACTCCTCGACCTCCAGCAGGACACGCCAGTCCTCCAGCGGGGCCAGTTCGAACAACACGTCGCCCCGGCGGACCGCGCCGCCGATCGACTGGCTGTGGTCGCCGGCCACCACCAGCGCATCGAACGGGGCCACGAACCGGGTACGGGCGAGCTGGGCATCCGCCAGCTCGACCTGGGCGTTCGCTTGGGCGAGCTGCGCCTGGAGGATGTTGGTCTCGGCGCGCCGGCGGTCGCCGATGGCGCGTTCCAGTTCGAACTGCCGTTGCTGACGCTCGGTCGTCCAGCGCAACCGTTCCAGCGTCAGGTCCCGGTCGTCGAGCGCTGCCAGCAGGTCGCCGGCATGCACCCGGTCGCCGGCGCGCACCGGCGCCTCCCGCAGGAAGCCATCGAGGCCGGACACGATGCTGCGGCGGACGGTGCCCTCCAGGCGGGCCTCGGCGATGATGTGGTATTCGCCGTGCCAGGTGCCGGCGAGCACGGCGAACAGCACCATCGCAAGCATCGTGAGCTTGCGTGCGACGTGGGTCGGACCCAACAGCAGCCGGGTCTGGCGCGCCAGGCTCTCGCCGACCTTGGTCGCCACCCAGCGGTCGTCGCGCCACTTCTCCGCCAGCACCGGCCCGACCAAGGCGGCCAGCGCATCCAGCCGCGCGATGTCCACCGCCGCCAGAGGATGCGCGCCCGGCCGTTCCAACAGCAGCGCGCCGATCGCCCGGTCCTGCTGCAACAGCGGGATGGTCAGAATGGCCGCGCCGCTCGGGGCGGCGAGCTGCTCCTGGGCGTGCCGCGCCAACGGCTCGAGCGCGTCCTCGGTGGTGGGCGGAAAGCGCAGCAGTGCCCGCTGGTCCACCGCCTCGGCCATGGCGTCCGCCAGCAAGCGCGTGGTGCCGCTGCGGGCTTCCACCACAGCGCTGTGCGAGATGGCATCGACCTTCATCGTGGTGCCGCGCAACAGCCCAAGGCTGACCCGGTCGCAACCGAAGCGGATCGCGGTCTCGGTCACCACGCGCTGGGCCGCGGCACGGAAGCTGGTCTCCTCGACCACCGCGGCGAGCAATTCCAGGATCTGGTGCGGGCCGAGGACCTGGTGCGACTCCGGACCCGGGCTCGCATCGTTGTCCGTCGCGCCGGCGCTGCCGCGCAGCCAGCCGGCGCCCCATTGCAGGTGCCGCATGGCGGCACGGATCCGGGCGTCATCGGTGCCGGTGAGGGCTACCGCCGCGGCACCCAGCAACGCGGTGCCGGCGAGCAGGGGCAGGGCGACTGCGCCCTCCCGGTCTCCGCCGTTGCGCGCCGCACCCTCCCCGGCCGCCGCGTCCCGCCCTGCGCCGGCGGCGCGTCCCAGGCGCACGGCACCCGCACGCTGTTCCAGCGCCGCCTCGACCGCCGCCATCAGCAGGTTCCCCGGCGGCTGGCCCGCCGGCCAGAGCGCGATGGGGGCAAAGCCCTCGGGTCCGGCCAGGACCACCGTCGCCTGATACGCTCCCGGGATCAGCCTGGTTACCAGTGCCGCCCAGGACGCGGCCCGCGCCGCCGGCTCGGCCGCGTCCGCAAGCTGACGCCACAGCGCCGGTTCCAGCATGGTGACATCGCCCGCTTGTGTGCGGGCTGAAGCATTCTCCCCCTCGCTTTGCGGGCTTGCGCCGCGACGCGGGTCAAGCCGAGGGGGAGGATTCTCGCGCGGGCTCAAAGCAGGCTCGCCCAATTCACTCTGCCGGCGCTGGTGCCGCCGTCACCCAGCGTCCAGGTCAACCCGGCCTCGTGCAGCACCACGCCCTCGACCTCGTCGATGTAGGTGCGGCCGGTTGCGTTGCTCGTGACCCCGTTCGGGGCGGCGGACTGCACGACCAGCGGGTTCCCCGTGATGCCGATGCCACCCTTGGCGGTCAGCGCGACCGTCTGGCCCACCACCTCCGGGCCGGCGGCGCCGGGCGCCACCAGGATGTTCCCCCCCGCAGTCCCAATCAGTACCGCGCCGCCGGCCGCGACTGAGTCGATCGGCAAGGCGCCCGAGACGTCGTAGATGTTGATGCCGTTCCGCGCGAGCGCGTCCAGCTTGCCCCCGAGCAACTGGATATTCAGCGCGTCGTTCAGGCTGCCGATGCTGCCCTGTGCCGCCGTCAGTGCGATATTGTCGCCGATCACACTTGCCGGCTGCCCGGCGCCCCCGGGTGCCGGGCCGACGATGCTGCCGGCCAGCGCGGTCAGCGTCACACTGCCGCCCGTCGAGTCGATCTTGCCGACGCGCAGGTTGCCGGTGGTCTCGGTCAGCGTGATGTCGCCGCTCATCGTCGCGCTGATGCTGCCGCCCGCGGTGAACAACTCGACCTTCGCGGCCAGCCCGATGGGGGTCGAGCCCGGGTCGATCACGCTGATGCTGCCACCCGCTTCCAGCAGGCCGATCGAGTAGGTCGCGGCGTACGGCGTGCTCCCGGTGGCGAAGACGCCGGGCGGCAGCGGCTGCGGCCCGCCAACGTCGTTCGGCCAGGCGTTCTCGTTGTGCGTGGTCGTCAAAAGTCCGTAGGTCGGCGACTGGTCGTAGACCGTGACCTTGTATTCCGGCCCCACAACCGTGTTGTCGCGCACCGGCTGCAACAGATCGAGGTTGATGCTGCCGCCCGCGACAAGGTCGCCCAGCGTCGGCGTGAAGATGAAGGCCGACGGATCGCGCAGCCGCGCTTGCACCGCGAGGTTCAGGTCGCCGCCGGCACTGGCGTTCAGCGTGATCCCGGCCTGCGGACTGTCCACCACATCCACGGTCAGCCGTTGCGCCGCTGTGCCGATGTTGCCGCCGGCATCCAGGGTAACCGACGCGCCCCGCACCAGCTCCGCGTTGCCCGACGCCACGATGTTGCCGCCGGCGGCGCTCAGGCTGATCGCACCGATCGGATCCTCGATATCGCCGGTCAGCGTCAGATTGCCGATGCCCGTGGGCGCGGTATTGGCGACGGTGATCGTGGTCGGCCGGAACACGTTGGCCAGGGTGAAACTGAACAGCGAGGTATCGTCGAGCTGGACGTTGACCGCGGCACCCGGCGTGCGCAGCACCGGATCGATGCCGTTCACCACCATGTTCAGCGCCGAGCCGTTGTCCAGCGTCACCGACGGGAAGGTATCCACGAAGGTGATGCTGCCCTCCGTGCCGCTGATGACGGAGCCTTCCTGCATGCCCTCGACGCCGTTCCCGCTGGCCATCCACTGCGAGCCCTCATCGGAGCTGAAGGTGGCGACGCCAGGGCTGGTGTCGGTGATCGGGTTGACCACGATATTGCCGCCCGAGACCGACGCCGTGACCCCGTACTCGTAGGCGATCTGGCCGAACTCGTTCACCACCAGCACGGGACTCGGCCCGGCCGTCAGCACCGCCTCGCCATCGAACACGATGTTGCGGATTTCCGTAGCGCTCTGCTGGATGTTATCTGGCTGCTCGTCACCGTTGTAGCCGCCCTCCAGCGCCTCGATGTTCGGTTCCGACGCGCCGATCGTGGCAGAGGCCTGGAGATTATGCGCCGTGATGACGGCGCCATCCTCGACGTCGATGTTGGAGGCAAGCTGCTGGAAGTCGCCCACGCCGGCATCCTGGTGGCCGACCACGGCCGTCCGGTCGGTTACCGCGCTCAGGGTATACGTTCCGCCGGCGCCATAGTTCGTCAGCAAGGTTACCTGGTTGGCCGCGCTCAGGATGGCGCCGGCGCCGACATCGACCAGCGCGTTGGTTGCCATGTTCAGGCTGGATATGGCGGTCGGGTACACCGTGCCGCCGGTGGCGTCGGCGTACGTGTCGACTTGCGGGTTCAGCCCGTCGTAGCTGGCAATCAGCAGGATGTTGCCGCCGGACAGGTTGGCGCCGTCCCCGATCTGGACGCTCAGCACCGCCGGATCGGTCCCGTCATTGACTGGCGCACCGATCGTCACCGTGGTGTAGGAATCGGAGTCGGAGGCGAAGAAACCGAAACCGCCGGAACTTGCCTGGTCCAGGCCGCCGACTTCGCCTTGTGCGCCCAGCGTCACCTGGAACGCCGCAGTGATGCGCGCACCCTGACCGACGAAGATACCGGTCGTCGGATCGACAGTGACCGTCGTGTTCGAGGTGGCGACTTTGACCGCGCCCCCGCCATTCGATTGCGAGGAGGCGTTGGCGTCCACACCGCCATCGACGTCGATCATCACATCCTGGCCGGCAACGAGGCTGGAGCCGTCCCCCACCGTGATGCTGGTGTTCTCGGTGTCGTTGGTCGTCACGCTGCCGGAGCCTAGGCCCACAAGCCCGGCGCCAATCCCGGACGCCACCGCAGTGCTGGGGCGTTGCGCCGTGACGCTGATCGTGAGTTCGCCGCCGCTCTGCACCGTGGTGTTCGAGCCGATCACCGCCGTGGTCGTGCCGTTGATCGTGGTATCCGTCTGGCTGCCGACATTGCCGACCAGTGCGCCGCCCGATGCATTGGCGGTGGCATCATAGGTATCGTTCGGCGTGAACGGCAGCAGCGCCGCCGCACCGCCGACGCCCGCCAGTCGCTGGACGCCGGTGCCGAGCGAGGTGAGGTCGAAGGTCAGGCTCTGCGGCGAGGTGATGCCGGCGCCGTCGATCGCCACACCCTCGGCGCCCAGCGTCTGGCCACCGGTGAAGAAGCCCGGGCTGATCGACAGCGCCGGACCATTGGGCAGCGCCGACAGCCGGAACTGGTTCGCGTTCACCCGCTGCACGAAATAGGTGTCGCCGTTGACCAGCCCGGCGACCCCAGCGCCGGTGCTGCGATAGGTCACCGCCTCGCCATTGGTGAAGCCGTTATTGGCCAGGGTGATCAGGTTGCCGCCGGTGATCAGCGTGGGGTTGAAGCTTTCACCGACCTGTTCCGCCTCCGCCAGGCTGGTCGCCAGCTTGATGGTGGTGGGGTTGATGACCCGCACATAGTAGGTCTCGCCGCTGACCAGGCCGCCGATCGGCGTGCCGCCGTTCGCGCTGTAAACCACCTTGTCGCCGGTCATGAACCCGTCCGGCGCGGCGAACTGGATGGTGCCGGTCGCCGCATTCACCTGCGCGCCGGTGAAGGTCTGCCCCAGGCTGATGCCGTTGCCGTCGTTGATCACGCTGTAGGTGCGGCCGTCGGTCAGGCCGCCGATCGGCTTCCCGCCATCGGTCTCGTAAACCACCTGGTCGCCGGTTTGCAGCAGCGTCGGCGAGACGAGGTAGAACTCGTTGTTGGCCAGGCTGACGACCGTCCCGTTGGACGCGTCGAACGTGCCGTTGGAAATCTCGCCGATCGTCGGCACCTCCGCCAGGATCTGCACGCCCCCGCCGGCCTTGACGACGCTGTCTTGCTCGATCTCGGCCTCCACGTCCGGCGTGCCGGAGCTGTTGGCGTTGCTTGAGCCGCCTGCATAGAAGCCCGAAACGGTGGAGCCCTGCGCCAGGCCATTGGTGAACGGCTCGGCGATCGCCAGGACATCGACCGTGCTCAGCACAGCGACATTGGCGTTGGAGCCGATGCTCGCCGTCACCTTGGGCGAGGCGTCGGTATCGGCCTCGGCACCGACCGTAGTACCGAAGATGCCGCCCGCCGCCGCGATGCTGGTCGCATCCGAGGCGTCGTTGGCCGCGCCTTCCACCTCCAGTCCGAAGGCGCGCACGGTGGTGCCGTTGCCCAGCGCCGCCGTCGCCTGACCCTCGGTATTCGCCGTCGCGGTCTGTCCGCCGATCGCGACCACCCCAATCGACAGCGTGTTGGTATTCGCCTGCGCGCTGTTCGATACGGTGGCCAGAATGGCCAGCGTGCCGCCGGCATCCACGGTCGAGCCCTCGCCGACCCGCGCGGCCACCGTGCTGTTGTCGTAGGCTCCCGCCGTCGCACCGTTCCCCGAGATCGCCCCGCCACCGGAGGAATCCGCGGTCGCGGTCACGCCGCTCCCGTTCGGCTGCCCCAACGGGTCTGCCGTCGTCGTATGCTCCGCGCTGATGGTCACGTTGCCGCCGGCGGTCAGCATCGCGTCGTCGCCGATCCTCGCCGAGTCGCCGATCGCCAGCGTCGCCTCCGCATCGGACAAACCGATCGCCCCGGCGCCGATGGTGACGCCCTCGGCCGAGGTGGTCGCCACGCCACTGGTCTGCACGACGATGGCGACCGAACCGGCGACATCGCTCGTGGTGTCACTGTCCAGCACCGCAGAGAAATCCGGGTTGACCGTGGCATCCGCGCTGTTGCTCTCGCCCGCGACCACACCGCCCGATCCCGCCGTGGTGCTGGCCGTGCCGATATCGCTGCCGCTGGCGGCGATGGTCAGCGTGCCGATCGGTGTCGCCGCGCTGCCCAGATCGCTGCCCTGGCCGACTTCCGCTACCACCGTGCCGCCGATCGTGGTGCTGGTGGTGACATCGCCGAGCGCGGCGAGGCCGCCGGCGATGTCGAAGCCGTTCGCCGCCAGGTTCGCGGTCTGGGTGGTGTTGATGTCCACGCCGGCGGCGCGTGTCACCGTCACGTCCGGCCCCAGCTCCGCCGTTACATCCAGGTTCAGCGTGGCATCCCCGACGGCACCGCCGACCGCGATCGCGCCGACGCTGCCGGTCGTCACGCCCACGCCGCTGAGCGACGACGAGGCATCGTTGGCATCCACCGTGATATCGCCGCCCGCCGCCAGTACTGCGCCGCCGGTCGCCGATGCCGTGGTGGTGTCGGTGACCGTCGCCAGCCCGACGCTCAGGCCCAGGCTGACCAAGCCGCCGCCGCCCGATCCGTCGCTGACGTTCAGGGAGAAGCCGTCGCTGGCCGAGATCGCGATGTTGCCGCCCGCGGTGATGCGGGGCGCGCCGCCGCTGCCGGTCGAATCCACCGTCGCGAAGGTGCCCGACACGTTGGTCGGCGTGGCGAACAAGTTGTCGCCCACCGTCGGCGCCGGCTGGTTGAGCTTGCCCACCGCGTTCTGCGCGACCGTGGCCGACGGCCCCTCGGCCGTGGTCTGCTGGTTCGTGCTGATCCCGCTGGCGGCCGGCTCCTCGTCGATGCTGCTGTTCGCGTTCGACACGAGCTGCTGGTCATTGGTCGGGCCGCTGCCGGTGTCGCCGGCATTGACCTGCGCAACCGAGCTCGGATCGAACGCGCCGCCGATGGTGATGATCGAGAATGCCCCGCTCAGCGCCAGCAGCCCGCCGGCAACCGCAATCGCGTCACTGCTCGCATTGCGCTGGTCCTTGGCGGTGACCGAGACGTTCCCGGCCGCGGTGATCACGGTACCGCCCTCGACATTGGCGGCCACAAGGTCGGCGATAGAGCCGACCTGGATGCCGGCCCCGGCCGCACCGAGGCCAATCGCCGCCGCGCCCGCCGTCCCGTCGAGCGTCTCGTTGCCGGTCGCCTCGATGGTGACGGATTGCAAGCTGCCGCCATCGCGGCCCGGAGTGCCGGCAAAGCCCGGGTCCTGGTTGATCAGGGTCGCCGCGCCGCCGTAAGACTCCGTGGCTGCCTCGGTTTCCGTGCTGATGCTGTCCACCAGCACCGCGCCGGCGATGCCGA
The DNA here is from genome assembly GCA_049522565.1 of Acetobacteraceae bacterium. Lineage (GTDB taxonomy): Bacteria > Pseudomonadota > Alphaproteobacteria > Acetobacterales > Acetobacteraceae > JASHVB01. The sequence goes on along the minus strand of JBEKNT010000001.1, from coordinate 43,886 downwards.
CCGCCCCGCCCGCGGCACCGGCCGCGACATCGGTGATGTTGCCGGTCGAACTGGCGCTGACCGTGATCGCCCCGTTGGCGTCGAGCCGTGCGCCCTCGAGCGTGGCGAGCGTCGTGTCGCCAATCTCGCTGACCGCGACCGCCGCGCCGGCGCCGACGAAGCCCGCCGAGACGTCGCCGGCGAAAGTGCCGATCGACGCGTTGTCTTCGGCCGCGACCGTAATGCTGGCGGCGCCGTTCTTCGCCTGCAACAGCGCGTCGCGCACGAAGGCGTCGCTGCTGCTGGCGATATTGGTGTAGGCAACCGAGCCGCTGATCGCGACGGCCCCGACCGTGACGCCGACCGTGGTCGGGCTGACATTTTCGTAGGTGGCGGTCGAGACGTTGATCGTGTTGGCATAGACCGCGGTGGCGGTGCCGGGAGTCTCGCGGCCGGTAACCTGGTCGGCGATATAGGCCTGGGTGCGGTTGTCGATGGTGGTGACCTGAACCGCGCCACCCACCGCGACGAAGCCGCCGGCAATCGCCCCCAGTGTCGTGGTGACGATCGTCGCCTGCGAGGCGTGTACGGTCACGCCGCTGCCCGGCTTGCTCGCGCTGTTGATCTGCGAGCCGGTGATATGCGCATCCGTCACCGTGGCGGTGTGCACGTCGCTGACCGTCCCGGCGATGGCACCCAGACCGCCCGCCCCGGTCACGGCAATGACCTTGGCGTTCTCCAGATCGCGCGCCGCGACAACGACGCCACCGGCGCTGCCGTTCACCGCCGCGCCCGTGGTCTGGTCGATGTCGGGCATGATCAGCGCCGGCGTGATGCCCCGGGCCGCGACGGTGGCGTTCTCGACGGACGCGGTGATCTGGCTCTCCAGCGTCACCACGGCGACCGACCCGGCGGCGCCGACAAAGCCGCCGGCCAATTCGCCGCCATAGGCGTCGATGGTATCCTGGTCGTCGGCGATGATCCCCACATTGCCGGCGGCGGTGACGGTCGCATTCGCGATCGTGGCGTCCACCGTGTTGGCAATGATGCTGACCGAAACGGAACCGCCGATGCCGACGGTACCGCCGGCGGCGCCCGCCGCCAGCGTCTGGATGGTCGCCTGTTCCTGTGCCTCCACCAGCACGTCGCCACTCGAAGCGGTGACCACCGAGCCGTCGTCGATCGTCGCGCCGACACTGTTCTCGATCTGGTTGTAGGCGGCGGCACCGCCCGCGCCGACCAGCACGCCAAAGGAGAACTGGCTCGCGATCGAGCCGATGCTGCTGTTATCGGTCGAATCGAGGGCGACGTCGTTGCCGGCGGTCACCGTGCTGGCGTCGATCTCCGCCATCAGCACGTTGTCGATCTCGTTCACCGAGACCGTCGCGGTCAGCCCGATGCTGCCGGCGCCGGCGGCGAACGAGAAATTCTCGATCCCGGCTGAGTCGTCGGTGAGGATAAAGACGGAATCGTCGATCGCACGCAGCGTCGCATCGGTGACGCCGGCGGTGATCTGGTCGCCGATTTCGTTGGTCGCGACCGCGCCGGCGCCGGAGAACCCGCCGCTGATGGCGAGCCCATCGGCGCTGGATTCGATCGTCCCGCCGTCACTGGCGTGCAGCGTGATGTCCTGCGCCGCACGCACCAGCGCGCTGTCGTCCACCGTCGCGCCGATGTCGTCGGCGATGTCGTTCAACGAGACCGCGGCGTCGAGCGCGACGTCGCCGCCGCCGCTGCCGGCCACCGAGATGGATTCGATCAGGCCGTTTTCGCTGGCGATCACCGCGACGCTGCCGCTCAGGCTCCAGACATTGGCGGCGTCGATCGACGCATCCGCCGCATTGCGCAGCTTGTTGACGGCGGCCGATACGCCGACCGCCACAACGCCGGCGCCGGTCGCGCTGCCGGCGAGCGATTTGATGGTCGCGCCATCGGTCGCGCTGACCGTGATCTGGCCTTGGCCGACACCGGCGGCGAAGACGGTGGTGTTGGCGCCCGAGATCGAGCTGGTGACCTGGTCGCCGATCAGGTTGTCGGTCAGCGCACCGGCGATCGCCGCCGTCCCGGCGCCGGAGCCGGCAATCGCCGCAGTCTCGATGCTGCCGGTGAACGCCGCCGTCACGGCAACGCTCTCGCCCTCGACAAATGATCCGTCGTCGATCGTCGCCGTGGTGGCAGCCTGCGATGGCGTGGCGTCGCTCGGTTCATCCGGGTCGGCGTCGCCCGGATCGCTGGCAATGGGATCGCTGGCGACCGCGCCGATGCGGTTATGCGCGCGGGCGGCGCCGCCGCCGACCGTGCCGGCACCGTCCGCCGCGCCGGACAGCGATTCGATCTGGCTCTGATCGGTCGCGCCCACCGTCACGGCGCCATTCGCCGTCACCACCGCTCCGCCGGTGATCGCGGCAGCCAGGCTGCCGGTGATGGTGTTCTCGGTGTCGGACACGTCGAGCGCCACGGTCCCGGCGCCGCCGCCGATCGCGCCGACCGCGCCCAGGCTGCCATTGGCGGTCGCCGTCACCGACAGCGAACCGACATTGGCGTTGCCGCCGGTGAGCGTGGCGGTGACGTTGTTGTTCAGCGTGTTGATGGCGATCGCCGCACCGCCCGCAAAGGTGCCGGCGCCCTCGGCGTTGCCCGCCGCGGTGGTAATGTCGCCGCTGTCGCTGGCGGCAATGTCCAACGCACCGGTCAGAGTCTCCTTGTTGTTGGTGACCGCGACCGTGGCGGTGATGTTGCCGTTCGCCTTGGTGACGGACCCGCCGACCGCCGCCGTGCTGGCGCCGCCGCCGGAGATGGCGACGCTCAGGATCGTCGCACTGTCGGTCGCATCGACATTCGCGCTGCCGCCAGTGACGGTGGAATTCTCCAGCGTGGTGTTCGCGCCGCCAGGGGTGCTGGTCAGCAGGCTGATGTTGTTGTTCGCCACCGCGCCGTTGATCGCCGCCGCGCCGGCACCGTTGATCGCACCGGACAGGCTTTCGATGTCGCCGCCATTGGTGGACGACAGCGTCAAAGACCCGCCGCTGCCGGTATTGATCACCGCACCACTGCTGATGGTGGCGGTCGCCGCATCGTAGATGTTGTTGGTGGTAACCGACGCGACGAGGTCCGCCGTGCCCGCGCCGCTGCCGATCGTCGCCAGCGCCTCGATCGTGCCGGTCTGGCTGGCGGTCACGCTGGTATCCGCGGCGTTGATCTTGCCGCCCACCACCTGGCTGGTGGCGTCGTCGGTGATGGCGTTGACCGAGGTCGCGGCGCCGCCCGACGCGGTGCCGGCACCGTCGGCGGCGCCCGTCATCACCTCGATGGTGGCGGCATTGGTCGCTTCCACGTCGGCCACCTGCGCGTCGATCACGCCGTCGCTGTCGAGCGACACCACCATGCCGCCGGTGATGGTGTTGGTCGCGACCGCGCCGGCGATCGACACCGTACCGGAGCCGGCGACGCCATACGCCGCCGATCCGATGTTGGAGTTGTCCGCACCGTCAACCGTCACCACCGGCGCCGTCAGCACGGCCGTCGCCGTGCCCACCGTCACCGTCATCGTGCTGCCGACATTGTCGTCCGCCACCGCGCCGACACCGGCGAAGGTCTCGTCGCCGCTGCCGCCGACCGCGATGGACAGGATGTTCGGGCTGGCCACACCCTGGACGATGATGGGCCCGACCGGCGCGGTCAGCGTGGCGTCATTGACGCCGACGGTCACCGTATCGTTCACATTGTTGATCGAAACCGAGGCCGCGACCGCCACCTCGCCACTGCTCGCGGCGATGGCGCCGGTCAGCACCTCGATATACGGCGCATCGGTCGCCATCACCGTGATGGCGCCGTCCCCGGCGTAGATCTTGCTGCCGGTCTTGCCGCTGTTGTCCACCTCGGCGGTCGTCGTGTCATCGATGTAGCTGTACGCAACCGACCCGCCGACCGCGATGGTCGGGGCGTAGGCGAAGCCGAACGCAAGCGCTTCGATCGTCGGATCCGACAGCGCTTCGACATCCACCGCCCCGCCGGCGGTGACCTGGCTGCCGACGATCTGTGCGGTGACCGAGTCCGAGGCGTTGTTGATCGACACCGCTGCGCCGACGCCGACCTGGTTCAGGGCGATCGCGACCCCACCCGCCAGCGTCATGATCGTGCCGTTGCCGGTCGCGGTCACGGTAACGCCCGCACCGGTGGTCAACACGCTGCCTTTGGTCACGTCCGCCAGGATGAGCATGCCGAGCGTGTCCACGGGCGCACCCACGCCGCCGGCGAGGTTCTTCCCCTGCGCGACGCCGGCCGCCAGCGAGCTCATGTTCCCGGTGCCCACCGCGACGACCTGGATGCCGCCGCTGTCCGTGGTGACCGTGCTGTCGCCGATCTCGGCTGACACGACGTCTTCGCTCGTGTTGAGCGACACCGCGGCGCTGATCCCGTAATTGGTTCGCGCGACCGCTGCGCCGGTGATCGCGGTCAGGCTCTCGTCGTCGGTCGAAAGCACCGAGACGCCGCCCGGTGCGAGGACGGTTGCGCCCTCGATGCTCGCCGAAACGATGTCGTTCATGAGGTTTTCCGCGCCGGACCCGCCCAGCGACACCGAGTTGTTGTCGCCGTCCCCGATCCCCAGGGCGACGGTGAAATCCTCGGTGTCGGCGGTCGCCGTTACGGCGACGCTCGCCGCCAACGCGTTGCTGTCGGTGATGGTGGCGGAGGTGGTGTCGCCGATCTGGTTCCAGGCCAGCGCCACACCGAGCGTAAACGACCCTTCGAAACCCTGGTCGAGCAAGGTGGCGCCGTCGGCGATGGTGTGGTCTTCGGAGGTGGAGAAGGCGTTGACCGTGACGGTCCCGTCGGCATCGATGACCGAATGGCCGGTCACCGAGGCGATCGTGGTGTTCTGTTCATTGTTGTAGGAGGTACGGATCTTCAGTCCGTTGATGCCGGGCAGGATGCCGGAATACTTGTTGTAGCCGTTCATCTGCGCATTGACCGTGACGTCGCCGCCGGCGGTCAGCCGCGAATCGTCCACCAGGGCCGAGGAATTGTCGCTGCTGCTGTTGAACGCGTAGGTCGAGTTGACGGTCTGCGTGGTGCTGGCCTGCGACTGCACGGCGACGTTGTCCGTGGCGGTCACGTCGCTGCCGCCGGTGATCGACGCGGTCGCGTTGGCCCGGCCGGCGAGCAGCCCGCCATCCAGCGACAGGTTCAGGTTCTGGTCGTTGCTGCCGAACGAATAGGAGAAGGTGAAGCTGGTATCGAGGTCCGGCGTCACCGCATCGACCGCGGTCACCCCGACATTGCCATAGGCGGTCACCTTGGCGTCGTCGATATTTGCCAGCGTGCCGATCTTGCCGAGATTGCTGGCGGTCAGCGCGCCGGTTACCGGGTCGTTCGGCGTCAGCGCGGCAAGCTGGGTCGCCGCCGCCTGCTGCCCGCCGACCCCGGCGGCGTATTGATTCAATATGCCGACGATGCCCTGGCCGGCCTGCGCCACCATGCCTTGCAGCAGCCCGTCGAGGTAGCTTTCCAGGCTGCCCGGGCCGCCGACCACGGACAGCGGATCAAGCAGATCGCTGCCGGCGACGGCACCGATGGAGTAGACGGAGGCCGAGACATTCAGCTCGATCCCGCCGCTGGTCAGGCCCAGGCCGCCGACGAAGCTGTCCACCACCTCGGTGGACCACGCCGCGACATCGACGTCGCCGCTGGCCTTGATCGTCGCGCCGGCATCGATGGTCGCGCTGGTGGCGTCGCGCATAACGCCGGCATCGGCCGCGCCGGATATCGCCAGGTCGCCATCGACCACGCTGGCGATGCCGTCGAAGCTGTGCGTGTTGTCCACCGCGCCGACCGAGACGGTCGCCGGCGTGGCGTTGGCCAGCGGCAACCCGTTGAGGCCGAACGCGCCGGCATGCACCACGGCGCCGGTGCCGATATAGGCGGCGGTGGTGTTGCCGATGACGACGCCGGCGCCGCTGCCGATGAACGCCGCGAAGCCGCCCGCGCTGCCGTTCGCCACCAGGTCCATCACCAGGTCGTTGGTGGTGGCCAGCACCGACACGCCCTCGATCACCGTGAAATCCGTCGCCGAGGTCGGGTCGGTTTCAATCCCGGGAACCTGGTCGGTCTCTAGGCCGAGCGCCGTGACATGCGCGTCGGAGGCGATCCAGGCTTCGGTGTCGGTGGCGACCAGGCTGATCCCGGCCGAGGCGCCGACGGCGACCGGACCGCTGGTGCCGTCGGACAGCGCGCCCGCGACGTTTTCGCTCTGGCTGGTTTCGTTCGCCACAATGCTGACCGAGCCGCCCGCGATCACCGTCGCGTTGGCGTCCACGTAGGCATAGGTCTCACCGCCGAGCACCAGCGCGTCCACCGATCCGGCGACGCTGAGGTCGCTGGCGACGACGTCCGTCGCGTCGGTCAGCAGATCGTCGGTACCGACGGCCTGGACCGTGAGGTCGTCGATCGCCGACACCTTTGCGCCAGCGCCGATGAACGCAATCGTATCGGGGTCGATCGCCAGCAGTGCAGCGGCGGGACCAACAGCCAGCAAGCCGCTGATCGAATCCGTTCCGGCGATCACCATCGCCTGGGTGTCGCCATCGGCAAAGACCAGCACGGACTGCGAGGTGCTGCTGGGCAGGCCGCTCTGGTCGACCAGCGCGCCAGCGCCGATTTCCGCACGCGTGGTCGCGTTATCGACCACGCCGGACGCCGACAGCTCCAGCCCTGCGACATCGGAGGCGCCAAGCCCGGTGGCCTGGAGCGCCAGGTCGTCGTGCGATAGCGCGGTCACCGCAACACCGTGGACGGTCGTGAAGGTCGGTGTCGCGACTCGGTCCTGAGACGAGAAGTCGTCGCTCGGGATCGAGCCGACCGGCGAGATCAGGTTGTGCAGCGGGTTGTTCAGCAGGATGCCGAAAATGTCGGTCAGCGCGCTTGGCAGGAACGGCTTGGCGACCTCGCCAGGGATCGAACTCCCGGGTACGAAGCTGATGGTGAAGCCGTTCGCGACCTGGGTGCCGGCGCCTTCGCCCTCGGCATCGACCACCGCGTTGTTTTCGATCAGCGCCTCGGTCGTCTTCATCAGGCCGATCGCGCCGATGCCGGCGCCGGCGGATGCGGCAACCGCGGCATTCACCGCACCGGCAAAGACATCCATCTGCGTGGTGTCGAGCGCGGTCACCACCACGTCGCCCACCGCGCGCACGTGCGCGTCGCCGTCGATCGCGGCATGGGTCAGCAGGTCGCCCATCTGCACGCCGGCGCCGCCGGCGACCGACACGCCCGCGGCCATCGCGCCGGCATCGGCCGCCGTGAAGCCGGCCTCCTTCGACTGTGCCTCCACCTCCACGCTGCCCGCGACCTGCACGGTGCCGTCCATATCGGCGGTGGTCTGCTTCAGCAGATCGGAGAACTGCGCGGCCGCGCCGGCCCCTGCCAGCGCACCGGCGCCGAGGCTGCCGGCGGTCGCGTTCAGACTTGTGGAGTCATCCGCCAGCACCAGTAAATTCTGTGTTGCCGTACCGCCGGTGATGCCCGTATCGATCTTGGCGCCGTCGCCCACCGATGCGGCGGTCGTCGCGAGCAATACGTCCGCCGTCAGGCTGGCCGGCACCGCACCCAGTCCGGCCGTTGCCGTGCCGGCGGACTCGCTTTGCAGCGACTGCGTGCCGTCGGCCTCGATGCGGATCTGGCCCAGGCTGTTGAGGTCGGCCCCCGCGATAACGTTCGCGGCGGTGTGATCGACCATGAGGTTCCCGGCGAGCGAGATGCCCGTCCCGGCGACTGTGCCGTTGACATCCTCGCCCGCGGTCGCCGCCGAGGAGGTGTCCCCGGTCGCCTCGACGACAATGAAACCCGGGGCGGTGATCGGCGCGGTACTCAGAATCTGCGCCTCGGTGCTGTTATCCACCAGGCTGAGCGCGAGGGCGCCGGCAATCCCGTCGGACGCGCCGGCCCCCGACATCGCCTCCGCCGAGGCCTGCTGCGCTTGCTCGCGCGGCACCGTCGCCTGGACCGTGATCGACTGCGCGCTGACCGGGGTGCCTGCGCCGATCGAGGCGTCGAGCGCCTGGTCGTCGAAATCCACCGCAAAGCCGAAGCCGACCGCGCCGGCATCGGCGGTAGTGATGGCGCTGGCATCGGCCTGGCTGTCCGCCGTGCTGCCGCCAGTCGCCAGCACCAGGACGTTGCCGCCGGCGATGATCGGGTCGCCGCCGGCGATGCTGGCGCTGGTCGTGCCGAACGCGGCGTCCACCGACAGCGCGGCGGCGGCATCCACTTCCGGCAGCGTCAGTCCAAGCTGCTGTGCGCCGTTGGCCAGCGCCGCCGAGATGCTGGGGATGGTGGGCGGTGTCGTGGAGCCGTCGGTTCCGGCCACGCCGAGCCATTGCGCGCTCAGTCCATCCGCGGTGCCGTCGTCGGAGCCGCCTTTAATGCCGGCGGTGGCCTCCGCCTCGGCGCTGGCGGTCGAATCGGCGATAACGTTGATGGCATTGGCAACATTGGCGCCGCGATCCAGCAGGGCGGTGGTGCTGGCGACCGGTGCGTTGACCGCGAGCGCGGCGCCGAACCCGCCGCCGCGGTCGCTGGAGCCGCCGTTCGCATCGGCGATGCTGCCCTGGTTCTGCTCCGCTTGCAGCATCAAGGTGCCGGTGAGGGTCAGCGAGGGCCCCGGATTGGCCTCCGCCTCGGTGTCCTGTGGGGCGACGTTGATCGCAATCGCGCCGGCAGCGCCGCCCGATTGGTCGCCCGCCTCGGCGTGGGCAGCGGAACCGTAAGTGCCCTTGGCGGTCAGCGTGAGGTTGTTGGCGTCCAGCACCTGGGCGCCCTGGTCCAGCATCGCGTGGGTGTCGTCGAGCGCGATGTCGAGCGCGACGCTGGCTCCCAGGCCGGACCTGCCCGGCCCAAGGATCTCCGCCCGGGCGTCCGCGGCGATCTGCGAGGCACCCGTGGCGGACAGCGTCACATTGCCGCCCGGGAGGGTTTCGAGGATGCCGCTGCCGCCGATCACCGCCTCGGTGACAGGTGCTGCAACGGTCAACGCGAAGGAACCGGCGACGCCTGTGTTGGGATCGCCCGCGCCGGATTCCGCGTTGGACTCGATGTCGTGCCCGGTAGGTGTCGCCATGTTGGCGGTCAGCGTCGCATCGGCGGCGAGCGCGTCGCCGTCGATGCGCGCGCTCACCTTGGGGGTTGCGACCATCACGGCCACCGCGGCGGCAACGCCGGTGCCATCCAGGCTCGGATCTACCGTCGCGCCGCTCGCTTCGCTCTTCGCGGTGGTACCGCCGGTGGCGGTCATCGTCAGATCGCCTTCGGTCAACACCCTGCCGGAGATGTCGGTCTCAACCGTGGCGTCATCGACGCCGAAGGAGAGCGCCGCCGCGACGCCCACGGTGCCGGCACCGGTCGTCAGCGCGGGCACGATGATGCCGTTCGGGTCGTTGAGCAGGGCAAGCTGGTTGGCGAGCAATGCACCGGCGCTGAGGCTGCCGTCCTCGGCGCCGAGCGATCCGGCATCGGCCGTTGTCGTCTGGGTGTTCGTGCCGGTGGCGGTCATGGTGACCGGGCCGGTCGCAATCAGCCTGCCGGCCACGTCGGCCGACACGTCGTCCACCAGGATGCCGAGCGCCAGGCTGGCGCCGATCGCCGCATACTGGCCGTCGGCGGCGCCGGTCGTCGTGGTTGTCGCGGTGGTGTCGCCAGTTGCCCGCAGGATGGCGGTGCCGGCGGCCGCCGTTGCCCTGGTCGTCAGTCCCGCCGTGATCTCGTCGGTGACCACCGCAAGAGCGAAGGCCGCGCCGGTCGCGGTGCCGGCGTCCGTCCCGCCCTCCGCGGTGGTGGTCGCGTTCTGCCCGCCATTGGCGCCCAGCAACAGGCCGGGGGTGCCGGTGACGGAGCCGCCGTCCTCGATCTCGGCGGTGACGGTGGCGTCGGACACGTTGAGCGAGAAGGACGCGCCGGCGCCAACGCCGTCGGCCGCCGACAGAGCGGTGGCGTCCACGTTGGACGTACTGTCGCCGACCGCGGCCAGGACGACCACGCCGCTCGAGGTCGATGTCGCCGCGCTGTCGAGCAATGCCTGGACGGTGATGCCGTCGCCGGCGATTGCCATGGCGCCGGCCACGCCGACATCGGATTCGCCGGCCCCGGCGATGGCCTGCACGGTGAACAGCCCCGCCACGGTGTTTGGCGTGATGCCGGTGCCCGGCGCGGCTTCTGCCAACAGGGCGATGTCCGGTGCGGAAATTGGGCTGTCCACCTCGGCGACGATGATCGCCTGGCCGGTTTGCAGCGCCAGCGCGGCGCCGACATCGACTCGGCCGGAGGTCAGGTCGATCGGTGAGGCGTCCGCACGCGTTGTCGCGGTGACCTCACCGGCCGCCTCGAGCGAGATCTGCTGCGCGGAGATCGCCTCCTTCGACGCGGTCTCCGGCAGCACGGTGGCGGAGACGCGGCCGATCGCGACGCCGAGCGCCATCGCGGCGGCGACGCCGAAGGCGCCATCCGCGGTGGCGGGTGTGGGCAGCGTGACGCCGGGCGGATTGCCGATGAAGCCAAGTTCCGCCGCGATCAGCGCCGCGGCGTTGGGTCCGCCGTCCTGCGCGCCGACCGGGCCCGCGGTCGCCAGCGTGGTGCTGGCAGTCTGCCCCGTGGCGGTCAGCGAAACCGCATCCTGCGCGACCACCGTGGCGGCGGTCGTCGCATCGGTGTTGTCGAGCACGATGCCGAAGGCGGCCACCGTGGCCGTCGCGCCAGCCTCAGCGGACCCGGAGGTGTGCACGTCGCTGGTCTGGGTCGCGGTCAGGGTGAGGTTGCCTTGGACGGTCACGACCGCACCGGCATCGAGTTCGGCGGAGGCGCCATCCTGGGCCACGGTCAGCGCCAGCGCGGCGGCGGTGGCGGTGCCGTCCGCAACGCCGCCGTCGGCGACGGTGGTGATCGTCCGTTGGGCGTCCACCGAGAAGCTGGCGTCGCTCTCGGTCGCGGATGACGCGGTACCGACGGAAAGCTGCGCGCCGGCCTGGACGCCGGCCTCGGCGCTGAAATGCACCGGCGCGATCGCCACCGACGCGCCGACGCCGGGATCCGGCGACGCGCCGTTGAGGAACGCGAGGGCGTCGGTGATGGCGTCGCCGTCCTGGCCGACGCCGACCGTCAGGCTGCCGGTCGGCAGGCTGACCTGCGCCGCGGCGGCGATGCCGGCAAAAGCGTCGTCGGAGACGGCGTTGACCGCCAGCGCGCCGGCAACGCCCACATCGGTGCTGCCGGCGCCCGACAGCGCGACGGCGCCGAAGATGTCGCCGGTGCGCAGCGTGCCGACATCCACGTCGGCGTTGCCGTAGATGGTCGATGTGTCGCCCAGCGTCGCGCTGCTGCTGACCGAGATCGCGTTCAATGCGACGGCGGCGCCGACGCCGGGACCGCCCTGGACGCCGATTGCTATCGCGCCGGTGTCCACCAGCCGGCTGGTGTCGGCGATTACGTCGAAGCCCCCGGTGGTCGTGACCGTGGTGGCGTCCGAGGTGGCGGTGTTGGTGTCCTTGAGCGTGGTGGCGGCGAGTGCGGCGGCGACGGTCACGCTGCCGTCGGGTGTTGTCGCGCCGGCCAGGGCGGCCTGTGCGGCGGCACCGTTGGCGGTTGCGCCCCCGGCAGTGGCATTCGCGGTGGTGCCAACCACGTCGGCGGAATCGGCCTCGACCGCGACCGTGGTCGCGGCGACCTTCACGCCGGTGCCGAGTTGCGCCGTGCTGCCGGTCGAGACGTCGGCGAGGGCGATCGCGCCGCCGACGGCCGTGGCGCCGCCCGTGCTGCCGTCCGCCAGCGTCGTGACGCTGGTGGTGTTGCCGCTGTGAACATCCACGGCGCCCGCTGCGCCGAGCACGGTGGTGCCGCTCACCGTCGCGGCGCCATCGGCGGTGACGTCCGACAACGCGAGCGCGGCATCGGCGTTGAGCGAACCGAGCGGCGCGGCGTTCGCGGTCACCTGGCCGGTGACGTCAACATTGGCGTCGATCTGCACGTCGCCGACCGTGGCGAGGATGCCGCTGGCACCGTCGATCGCGGTCTGCGCCGTCGCATCGAGGGAAAGGGTTGCCAGGGTCTGCTGGGTGATCGTGGCGGTCGCGCCGGCTGCGGAGTCGAGATCGACATCGCCGCCGACGATCTGCGCGCCATGCACGGCGATCGATGCGGCGGCGGTCTGGCCGGCGCCGCCCTGGGAGCCGGCGTCCAATGTGACGTCGCCCGAGGTGAACCCGCTATTGGCGTTGGCGTAGAGCTTGGCGCCGGTGTTGACCGTGATGGTCTCGGCACTCAGGCTCAGGTCGCCGGAATTGCCGACCGAGGGGGCGGTCAGTGCGTTCCCGGTGGTGTCCCGCGTGCTGACATAGGCATTGGCATCCACCGAGATGCTGTCGGTGCCGTTGCCGCCGGCGACGGTCAGGCTGGCACCCGCAAGCTGCACGGTGCCGATCTGCAGGCTGTCGTTACTGCCCGTCCCGAAATCGACCGTCAGCGAGACGCTGGGGCGGGCGAAGGTGACGCTCTCCAGCGAATTGTTCAGGCTGGCGACCTCGAGCTGGCCGGCAACGTTGGTGTCGGCGAGGGTGAGGTCGTCGGTGTTGGCGGTGCCGGTGATGGTGATGTTGCTGGCGTTGCCGGAAAAAATGATCGGCGTCAGCCCGGCATAGGTGAACACCGAGCCGTCCATGTCGATCGTGCCGGAATGCGGGCCTGCCGCGGTGAAAGCCGCATTGGTGACGGTGTCGCTCTTGAAAACCAGCGAATCGTTGCCGCCGGCGCTGCCGTCCGGCGTGCCGCTCAGCGTGCCGGTCAGGGCGCCGTCCTGGGTGACCGTAAAGACGTTGGTGTTCTCCGCGCCGCCGCTCAGGTTGGCGACACCGGTGAAGGTGATCGCGGCACTGCCGGTGACGGTGCCCGCATCGTTGCCGGTGATGTTCCAGTCGGTGGTCTTGCTGCCGGTGACGGCCAGCGTGTTGTTGCCGTTGCCGCCGGCGAAGGTGATGGCCGGCACATTGGCTGTGCCGAAGGACGCGGTAGCGACGGTCAGGCTGGTGTCGCCGGTGCCGGAGGTGATCTTGATCCCGCTGACGCTGCCGAGCGGCGCGCTGGCGAGCACCTGGTCGTTGGCCGCAAGGTCCACCACCTGGACCATTTGCACCGTGGCGCTCTCGATATTGGGCAATGCCTGCGACACGGCCTCGACCACCACGTCGTGCGCCATGGGATGCGCCGCGTCGCCGCTCAGGGCGACGGTCAGCGCGTCGGCACTGAGCAATACTCGCGGTTCCAGGGCCTCGAATACCAGCCGGCCCTCGGCCTGCCGACGATTCGCGGCCAACCGCCGCTGCCGGCGCTCGCCATGCGCGCGCAGTGCCGCCATCAGGAAAGGGAACGCCATGGTTTTGTTGCCTTTTTTTGGCTCAGTCGGCGGGTAGGAGCGGGCTTACACGGGCGGCGGCTCAGGCGGCGAGCGAAGCAACGGGGCGCTCCATGGCCAGCCGGCCGAGCGCTTCCCATTGCCGCAGCGAGAGCAGATGCGCGGTGATCATCGGCAGCCAGCCGGCACGGCGCCATTCGAGGAAGACGTCATCCGGCAGGGCGGCGAGCCGGTCCTCCGCCACCACACGGCAGCCGCCGACCCGATGCGCCTGGCCGGCCGCGGTGACGTCGAAACGGTACTCCGTCAGCAGCGCATGGGCATGCAACGCCGCGCCGAGCGCCGCCGCGATGTCGTGCTGGCGGCTGAACGCGGAGCAGAATTTGAGCAGGCCGTTGGTCAGCGCGGTCGGCTGGTTGGCATCGAACAGCCGCTCCCCGCGATCCGCGGACAGCCGCGGCGAGGCGGCGTCAATACCAAGGTGCAACGTGCCGTCATTGCCCTTGATGAAGATGAAGGGATGCCGGCGGACATACAGCGGCAGATAGCTGTCGGCGCGCCAGGTACCGTCGGCATCGACGAACAGGTTCTCGTTGTCGCGCAGTCCGACGATCGCGACCGGCGATGGGTGTTCGGTGCCGGCGAAAACGATGGGATAGTGCGCCTGGGCGGCGAAGAACTCCTCGGCCACCAGCGGAATGGAATTGCTGCCGGCCGCGAATCCATAATCGGACGGCGGCATCAGGCGCAGGTCCTGGTCGCGCAGCGTGTTGAGCATGCGGACCTGGCGGTAGAACAGTGGCAAGCCCTTGGCGTCAGCGGCGAGGCTCATGTGCTTGGTTCCCCCGTTTATGGTTCGGCGTGTCGCTCCCAGAGGGGGACGCGACTCATCCACTCCGGGCGGGGGTTTTTGCGTACCTCGATCGGCCGGCGCTTCCAGGTGCGTGCACCATCACGTCGCGTTCCGCGCAATCGTCAGGCTTCCCGGCAGCATTCCGTGAATCCGCCGTGACGCGCCGGCCCGGCGCAGCCGCCGCAACACGCCTGGGCTACCGAGCACGGCAACGCATCCCGCAGCAGCGTCCGACGGCCGTGCCAACCCGTCATGCCGACGCCCGGGTCAAAGCGCCGGGGGGGCAGGGTCCGGTCGGCATCCACGCCTTTCCTATGTGGGTGCAGCAAAGTCGCGGACGCCGCTTGTACCGGCGTCACGGGCAGGCGTCAGCGGAGAGTTTTCGCGGCAGGCCTTTACCGACTTCGGTGCGCGGCGGCGGCTGATGCACGCCCCGCGCACGCTTCAGCGTTGCAGCCAGCCGTTCAGGGTGAAGCGGCCGTCCTCGAAGGTGCCTGACGGAACGTGCAGCGGCAGCACCTCATGCAGCAAGCGGCTTTCGAAGAACACGATCATGTTGTCCGCCGGCGTCACGTCCTGGAACCGCGCCGGCTCGTGCCGCGGCGGCTCCGCGTCGATCGTTTCGTACAGGCGCAAAGTCCCGCCGCTGAAACCGCACGGCTGCCGTACTATGAAGTAATAGGCGAAGCTGATCGTGCGCCGCGCGATCTCCGGTGCCGCTGTATCGGTGTGCACCTTGAAGAAGTCTCCGTCGCCATGCACCGTCATATGCAGTTCCAGATGACTCGGGGCAAAGACCGGCAGCACCAGGGCCGTGCATACCGCCGGCAACACGGCCATGATCTCCTGCCGCATCGCGGGGTAAAGCGTCGGAAGGGAGTCCTCGTACAGCACGCGCGAGCGCCGGTAGCCGGGCTCGGCGCTGGTCACCGAGGATGCAACGAAGCGGTCGCGCAACTGGAGCGCCGTCGCCACCGCCGCCGCGTGTAGGTCGGGCGACAGGAAATCCGGGATGGCGAAGCACCGGGCCGGCAGCAGCCCGCTGACGGGCGTGGCCGGCGGCGCATCCGTCTCGCCTGCCAGCACGAGGTCCAGCATGCGCAGCGCCAGGTCGGCCCGCCGCTCTGCCGGCAGGCCAGGGTCATCCAGCAATGCCTCCAGCGTGTCCACGGCGCGGTCCATCAGGGCTGCCAGCCGCTGCTGCGCCGGCGGCGGCAAAGTCGCTTCCTGCATTCAGAAACCATCCTTCCCGGCAGAGCCTGCCCCAGTGGACAGCGGAAATCCGAGGGCCACCAGCAATTCCTGCGGCGACACGATAGCGGCCATCGGATCGGTCATGCCGCGCTGCGCCTTTTGCAGCAGGTCGCGTGCCGCGCCGTCGCCCGGAACCTCGGCAACATAATGCGCCAGGCGTGCCGCGGCCATCGCGGGAAGATCGCTGGCCAGCAAGGCGCCGCCAAGCAGCAACTCCAGCGGCGGGTAATTGGGCCAGGCGGCAGCAAGGGATTGCGCCAGGTCGGCGGCGCGCTCGAAATCCCCGGCGCGATAGGCCAGCAAGGCGCGATAGTAACGCAATGCGGGATCGCCGGCGGGCAACGGCGAGGCATCCAGCGCCGCCTGCGCCGCTGCCAGATCGCCCGCGTACGTCAAAGCGCGGGCTGCTCCCAGGCTGGGAGGAATCGGGTCGAACGTCTCGGGGGTGCCGCGCCGCACCAGAGCGCCATAGGCCGCCGCGCTGCCGCGATAGTCGCCGGTGGCATAGTCGTATTCGCCGGCCAGGCGCAGCGTCGGCAACCCGTCAGGCGCCGCCGCCCGGGCACGTGCCAGCAGGGCGGCGGCCGCGGATGCGTCGCGGTCGTGCCACAGCGCCAGCATGCCGAGGCGGGAGAGCGCATCGGTGTCACCGGGATCGGACGCGAGCGCCGCCGCGAAGCCGTTGCGGGCCTCGGCATCCTGCGCAAGCCCGAGATAGGCACGTGCCTGCAACGTCAGCAACACGGCGCGATGCCGGGGCGAAGACGCTGCCTCGGGCTGGGTCATCTGAAGCACATCCTGATACCGGCCAGCCCGCAGCAGTGCCAGGGCCAGCGGCGCGTCCACGCGATCCGCGGGCACGCCCAGGGTCTCGGCGCGCCGCAGGGCGGCGGCAGCCAGTTCGTTATAACCGCCGGCAACGGCGAACTTCCCGAAAACCTCGTCGGCGACAGGACTTTCCGGACCGTTGCGCAGGGCATTCCGCAGGGTGATGGTGATGCGCCGTACCGCGGCGCCGGAACGGGGCGCCGCCGGCTCGCCGGTCGCCGCGTCGCACAGCCCGGCAAACAGCGTGTCCAGGATCTCAAGCAGCCGCGGATCGGCGGGGTCGCGCGCCAGAAGATCGGCTGCGACGCGAAGTGCCGCGTCGCTGTCGTGCGCTGCGACCAGTCGCCGGATTTCGCCGACCGAGCGCGGAGTCGCAAACCACGGCCGCAACGCGATACTGCCGGCCGCGAGGGCGGCTATCCCGGCCGCTGCCAGCACGATCCTGATCGATCGACGGGCTATCGGTCCTCCCCCTCGGCCCATTTCTCCAACAGTTGGCGCACACGCTCGCGCACGCGACGCGCCAGCAGGCCACCACCGGTCAGGGCGACAGCGCTGCCGAGCAGCAGTGCGCTGGCCGGCTCAGGCACCGCGCTGGCCGGTCCGGGGGCGGGCGATCCCGAAGGCGTCGAACCAGAGGGCGACGGCGCTGGTGCCGGGCTGACGATCGGGCCGCCGGGAGACGGCGATGGCGCCGGACCTCCGAGGTTCGACCCGATCGGACCGCGGATGTGGGACCCGATCGGGCCGCCGAGGTTCGACCCGATCGGACCGCCGAGGTTCGACCCGATCGGGCCGCGGATGTGCGACCCAATCGGACCGCCGAGGTTCGACCCGATCGGACCGCCGAGGTTCGACCCGATCGGACCGCCAAGGTTCGACCCGATCGGGCCGCGGATATTCGACCCGATCGGACCGCCAAGATTCGACCCGATCGGGCCGCCAAGATTCGACCCGATCGGGCCGGAGGGAGACGGCGATGGTGCCGGGCTGCCGGTCGGAGAGCGCCCAGGAGCGGGAGACGGCCCGGTGAGGTTCGACCCGATCGGACCGGAGGGAGACGGCGCTGGCGCCGGGCTGCCGGTCGGAGAGCGCCCAGGAGCGGGAGACGGGCCGGTAAGGTTCGACCCGATCGGACCGGAGGGAGACGGCGATGGTGCGGGGCTGGTGAGGTTCGACCCGAGCGGAACAGTTTGCGCGAGGGCCAGCCCCCCCATGGCAAACGACGACACCATCGGGCTGACGAACCCGCTACCGATGATCAACTTGCGAACGAAAGTGCGCCTGCTCTGATCCACGCAAGCCAGCAGGACTTCCGGAACCTCGTCCTGGTCCATCGTGGCTCCCCTCCGTTACCGCAATGGTAGGGGGCGGCCAAACCTCACGCAAGGAATTCAATAGTGCATACCGGCACAGCGCTGCGGGCCGCTCAGCGGATCAGTCCCTCCTGCCGCAGCGCATCGAGGCACTCCATCACGTCCTCGGTCGGCGGCGACGTCAACTGCCAGGCCTGCTGCACCATTCGCGCCAGATCGTCTATTGCATTGTGACCATTGCACAACTCGAACACGATCGCCGCGGTCTGGTTGAGGTAGTGCACGCGGTCACGGTCGGCTTGGTAGATGATATAGCCGTCGGTCACCGGATTGATTTCGAGGCCCACCGTCTTGTCGGGCCGATCGGTTGTCGTTTCGGTCATGCCCGGCACTCTCAGGTGAAATCCGCGCCGGCGTAAAGCGCCGCAACGGCGTCCTGCAACCGCTTGGGGCTGTGCTGCGTCGTGACCAGGCGCGCGGCGCGTTCGGCGCGCGCGGCGGCAAGATCAGGCCGTTGTGCAGTCGCGAGGCAAGCGCGCGCGAAGCTTTCGGCATCGTCGGCGAGCAGCAGATGGTCGCCATCCGTCACCGCGATGCCCTCGGCCGCGAGGCGGGTGGCCACCACCGGCACACCATACGCAAAGGCTTCAAGG
Source organism: Acetobacteraceae bacterium (assembly GCA_049522565.1). GTDB lineage: Bacteria > Pseudomonadota > Alphaproteobacteria > Acetobacterales > Acetobacteraceae > JASHVB01. The sequence goes on along the minus strand of JBEKNT010000001.1, from coordinate 25,613 downwards.
ATTTTGATCCGCGTGCCGCCGCCGGAGCGCAGCGGGACCACCGCCATGTCGGCTGCGGTGTAAAGCGGCGCCAGGTCCTCCAGGTATCCGTGCAGCGTCACCTCCGGGTTTCGGGCAAGGTCTCGCAAGGCGCTGGTATCGCCCGCCCCGGCCACGTCTATCACAATCACGCGATCGGTCAGCCGGCGCAAGACTTGGAGCACCTCGCCGCAGAGGAACAGTGCCGCATCGGTATTCGGAAAATACCCGAGCGTCCCGACGAACAACAGCCGCAGTGCCTGACGGGCCATCGGCCGCGGCGCACGGGGGCGCGCGCCGATGCTGTTGGGCAGGACAGCAAACCGCGCGCCAGGGAAGCAATCGGCCAGACGGCGCGCGTCCAGCGCAGAGCACACGCCCACCCGGTCGAACACGGGCAGGTAGCGGGCGGCGAAGCTGCGATACTTCCGCGCCTCCGCACGCATGGCCCGCGCCGTGCTCGCATCACCCGCGGCGTCGTACAACGCGGCGAGACGTTCATGCGAGACGACCTCGTCATCGTCGAGATCGAGCACGCGGAACGGGCGGTCCGGCTGCCGCATGCGCAGGAAGGGATCGATGACGGGCGCGAGGTACAGCCGCATGACGTGAACCGCCCGCGGCCGGATGTCGCGGCTCCACGCGACGAGGTGACGCCCGCTCTCGCTGGTGCAGGCGCGGCTCAGGAACGGCTTCGGATAGGCCAACGCGGCCTGCGCGCGTTCCACCGGATCGCGGATGCTGGTAATCAGCGCGAACAGCGGATCTAGCGTCTGCGCCAGATCCAGCACGACGCTACGCGCCGCATAACGGCGGACGAAATCGCATGGCGGCCCGGCCTCGCCGGCGACCGGCACCACGAACAGGTGGACTTCGAAGCACTGTGCCAGGGCCTCCAGGATCGCCGCCGCGCGCATCGCCAGGCCGTTGCCGGTGGTCCGCGGCATCAGCGGCGTGACATAAACCAGGCTCGGCCGGGGTATCGGCGTGCTTCCCCGGCCGCGATCGGGAGCACCGTCCCCCGACCCGGCCCCGGTCGTCATGGCCGGCCAAGCCCCATAGGCGTCAGGTTGAGGCCGGACGACGGAAGAATCCTCTCCGAGCCGCGGGCCATCCGTTCATCGTCATGGCGGGCGAAGGCCCGCCATCCCCGCCTTTCCTCCGTGCGAGCGGCACAGTCGTGGATGGCGGACCTTCGCCCGCCATGACGATGTGGGCAATACGGTCCTCTCACCTTGGGCTTAATCCTGACGCCTACGGGGCTTGACCCGGCCATCTATCGCGGCACCGCTTCTGCACAGGTGGCCGATTCGAGCCCGGCCGTGACCTGGGAAGCGCCAGCGCGGGACAGCCGGTCCGCGATCGCCGCCGCGGCGCTATCGAGATCGCCGAGTTCAACGACATAGGTGGCCGCCCGCTCCACGACGGCACAGAGACCGGCGAGCCAGGTGTCGTGCTGCACGGCCGGCGCCAGCGACCGCGCCATGACGCGGCGCACCATGTCGACCTTGCCGCAGGGCCGGATGGTGCTGCGAGCGCCGAAATTGGGTTCGAGGTCGAAGATCGCGCAGACCGGGGCGGGGCGAATCCGCCACGGCCTCCCCAAATGCTGCGGATCGAGCCGCACCCGGTAGCCGGCACGCGGTTGCGCTGCGATGGCACGAAGTTGCTCGATCTTCGCCAGGTGCGGCAGCAGGGCAACGGATTCCTCGGTAATCTGGAACTGCCGCGGCCACGCGGTGGCCTGACCGTCGCGCAATAACACCCATGCGTCGCCGGAGAGGTCGAAGCCATCCAGCATCAGCCGCGTGGCGAGGCTCGTTTTGCCGGCACCCGCGGCACCGAGCAGCAGGAAATGCTCAGCGCCGTGCCATCCGCACGCAGCAGCGATGAAGCCATGGTCGCCAAGTGCCGATACCGCGCGGTCCTGGATACGCTGATGCAGCGACTCGAGAATGGTGTTGAGGTCGATCTCGAAATCCTCCGCGGCCCCGCCGCTCGCGAGCCGGAAAGCATCGCCGGTCCAGGTCAGGGTGAGATCCTCGCGATAGTCGATCGGCACCTGCTGTTCCGCCGTTACCGCGTAGAAGTCGAGCGCATCCCGCACCGCCGGCGAATCGGTCTCGATCTCGAACATGCAGGACAGCAGGCGGATCTGGCGGCGCCAGCGGTTGTCAGCGGACTCCGGCGGCGCGCTGGCGGTCGGCGCCGTTGCCGGCTGGTCAGCGGCCGACGGCGGGTCGGGCGCGTGCAGCACTTCCAGCTTCGGCATGCCCCAGCACTGATGCCCCATGTCGAGCGCCATGATCCCCAGGCCCTCGGTCTCCAACTCGCCATTGACCCCAAGCGGGTGGGGGTAGCGCACGGCCCGGTTTGCCGCGCCATAAGGAAAGCTGGGAAAGATCAGGCCGTCGCGATGCAGGTCGGCGCGTACCAGAAGCACCGTGCCGCCGACCGAATCGAGTCGCACCAGGTCGGGGCCGTCCCGCAGATCCTCCAGCAGGACGCGCCCATGCTCCCGCCATCCGTTGCGATCGAAGGTCGGGCCGCCCGGCTGCTGCACGCAGTGCGGATGAACGATGTCGCGCCCGGTGGCGAGCAGCCGCTGGATCAGGTCCGGCGGATAGTCGATGACGTCGGCGTCGAGCCAAAGCACCCAATCGTGGTCGTCGAGCGCGCGGAACAGCAGATGGTTGCGGGCCTTCGCCAGCACCTTGCGGCGTGGCAGTTGGATCGCGTGGGCCCAGCGGGGCAGAGCAGGAGGAATGCGGTAGCCGAAATCCTTGCGCCAGATCCTGGCGCTGGCATAGGGCGGCGATAGACCGGCAAGCCGGGCCGCGAAGCAGGCGAAGCTGTCGTCCTCGCTGTCGCTCTCCAGCAGGCCCAGCGAGATTTGCTCCGCCGGGTAGGTGAGCCTGGCCAGGGCGGCAAAATAGCTGTCCGCAAAGCGGGCCGCGTTCTTCACTGGCGTGAGAATCAACACCGTTTCCGGCACGCCGGCTTGTGGTTCCGGCATCACAGGCGCTCATAGCCGGTGGTGAGCGCGAAGCCCCGGCCCAGCCAATTGCGTCCCGGCGCTATATCGCCGCTCGCGGCGAGGGCCGCGCGCACCGACCGGATCAGGCGCGCCCGCGCCGGCGTGGTCACCCAGGCCTCGTCGTCCTGCGCCAGACGCTCGGCCACGACGGGGTCGATGGCCGAGAAAAGACGCAGTGCGCCGAGCACATCGCGAGCGACCTCGCGGTCGGTCGGCATTGCCGCGCCGATGTCGAGCACACCGTCGAGAAGTGCCAACAACACCTCCGACATCGCATCGGATACGGGGTGGGTTACCGGCGACGCAAACGGCGCAAGCTCTACCGGCATGCCGGGCGGTTGCAGCATCCGGCCGCGCCACACCCCGTCGCCATCCTGACGCAGGGTGTGGACCGGCACGCCCTCGCCTTCGATCCTCAGCTCTGGGTCGGGATGGCCGTCGGCGACATACCAATAGCGCTCGAAACTGACGCCCCCACCGACGCGGTGATCCGGCAGCAAGGCGACCCGCCGCTCGTCCGAGGACACCCGGGTGAGCGTGAAATCCCGCGTCCGCGCGAGCAGGTTTTCGATAGACCTGGCTGCGTCGGAGCGGGGCGGCGGATTGAACACGCGGCCGTCCCACGCCAGCTTCAGCTCTTCCAGCAGGGCGCGGCACTCGTCTTCCAGGCGGAACCCGGCGATGCGCGGATTGTCGCCATGCAGAATCCATTTGGCCCAATTGCGGTGCTGGAACAGCACGGCGCCGTCGGTGTCGCGCTGGCACAGCGTGCCGTACAGCGTCTTCGGTGGATGCCGTATCAGGTGAAACGGTTGTCGCAGCCGCAGCCAGGCCAGCAGGAAGGTATCCTTGTCGCCGTGCAGGAAGCGGTAGAACTGGTCGGAATGCTGGTTGATCCAGTGAGTCAGGCACAGCGCGCGCCAGCAGCGCGCCTTGTCCAGCACCATCTGGCCGGATTCGAACGACGGCATGTCGCGGTACGCGATGTCGCCGACGCTCCAGACCTCGTTCGATCGGGCCAGACGAACGATGTCCGGCCAGAACAGCGCGCCGGATTCCTGATACTCCGGCCGCTCGAACAGGAAGGCAGGATCGCGCACCGGAAGATTGTCGGCATCGAGCAGCAGCACCTCGGCGAAACGCGAATGCAGCACGGCATAGGCCTTCAGCTCCCAGCCGCCGAGGCGCTCGACCGGATGGCGCTTGGCCACTTCGTGGGCGTCCACCACCGCCGCCCCCAGCTCCTCGAGAAAGCCGCGCATCGGCGGACCCATCTCCTGCGGTCCCATATGCCAGACCTCGATGGGCAGGGTGCAGCCGAGGTGCCGGCGCAGCAGCGCGATGGTGATCCAGGCACAGGTGAACATGCGTGCGCCACCGGCGCAGATGACGACGCCCCGGCCGGCGAAGCGGTCCACCGGGAATGGCGCGTCGGCGTCGGCCGCCTGCGCAAACCCGACTTTGAGCTGCTGCCAGTCAGACACGTCCACCCCGCGCAGCCGCCATGCTCACCATGCTCAAGCCGGCGCGCCCTCCGACGCGGCGGCGGCGGCGGCGCGCGCGGCGGCGAGTTGACGTTTGACGCGGAATTCGAGGTTGTCCGGGCAGCGCCACTCGGCGCGGCGGAAGAACGCCTCGCTCTCCCGCCAACGGCCCATGCGGAAGGCGCACTGGCCGGCTTCCGCCAGCGCGCCTGCACCGAGAACCCGTCGGTCGTAGGCGAAATACGTCACCAATGTCTCCGGATCGATGGCGGCGAGGCGTTCGAAAACCGCCACGGCATCCTCATACCGCCCGACCGCCATCAGCGCCTGCGTCATGAGCCAGTGCAGGAACGGGTCTTCCGGCTGCAAGGCGATCGCCTCGTGCAGCAGGGGCAGCGCGTCCTGCCCGACGTCGAGACGCCGCCGGATGAGTTCGACGAAACACAGCGACGCTTCGGGCGGGCACGGTTGCGCGCGCCGGGCGATCGCGACGCCGGTTTGCCAGGCGGTTTCGGCCTCCTCGATCCGGCCGAGATCGCGATAGACGGTGCCAAGGTGCCACCAGAGATACATCCGCTCGGGATTGACGCGCACCTCCTTCTCCAGCAATGCCAGGTTCCGCGGCAGCTTGTGCGACTGATCGCCATCGTAGCCGAGATGATCGATGGTCAGCCTGCTCGATCCGCAGCGTCCTTCCCCGGTCGCAACCATCCGGTGGATATCGGGCAGCATTGTCTCGTGGATCGCGCCACGGAAACGGATGCGCGGATCGCGCCGGAACAGCCGGTACTCGGGATAGGCGGTGTAGCCGGTGCGCGGATGGAAGCGTACCGTGATGGCGCACAGGGCGGGATCGGCGAGGTCCTGTTCCAGCCGGGCGCGGTCATAGGGACGCACCCGTTCGTCGGCATCGATATAAAGAATCCAGTCGCCGACGGCTTGGTCCAGCGCCTCATTGCGCGCCGCCGAGAAATCCTCGCGCCATGCGTGGTGGTGGACGCGCGCGCCATGCGCGGCGGCGATCTCGCGGCTGCGATCGGTGGATCCGGTATCGACGACGACGATCTCGTCAATCAGGCCGGCGAGGCTGTCCAGGCAGCCGGCGAGGAAGCGCTCTTCATTCTTCACGATCATCGCGGCGGATACCAGTTTGCCCACATCCCGCTCCATTCGCCCGATGGCAACAGGAGGTGGCGCGCACACGCCGCCCCGCTTTGACGCGTCGTGCGGTAAACGATCCTACCGCACGCGGATTCGGAAAGGAACTGTCGGAAGTGCCCAGGCCCTTCCGGGCTTGGACGAGGCAGGACGCCATGGGTTCGCCGGGACGCACCTGGTGTTCTGATGCTGACGGATCGATCCCACCGACCGCCACGATCGTCATGGCGGGCGAAGGCCCGCCATTCACGGCTGTGCCGCCCGCGCGGGGGAAAGTCGTGGATGCCGACCGGAGCCTGCCGCCGGGCGCTTGACCCGGTGGTCGGCATGACGGGCTGCGGCGCTCGTGGCCAGTCCCCCGGGATCGAAACGTCAGGATCACAACACTAGTGTAACGGCCCGGGATTTTCGGTCCGGTTCCGCATCAGAATGGCACCGGGGCAATCGTTCCATCGGCAACCCGACGACGGAGTTCCTCCTTCTGCAACTTCCCGGTCGGGCCGTGCGGCAAGTCCTCTACGAACGCAATCGACTCCGGCAGCCACCATTTCGGCACGCATCCAAGCAAGTGCGCGCGCAATTCCCCGGCAGAGCCTTCGGCGTCCGGCTGCATCACTACGATCAGCAACGGCCGCTCCTGCCAGCGTGGATGCGAGATGGCGATCACCGCAGCCTCTTGCACCGCCGGATGCCGCATCGCAGCTTCCTCCAGGGCCTGGGAGCTGATCCATTCGCCGCCTGACTTGATGACATCCTTGGCGCGATCGACGATATGCAGTGTGTTGTCGGGATCGATCACCGCGACATCGCCGGTCGGCATCCAGCCATCCGCGGTCCGCAGCGTCAGATCGGGCCGGCGAAAATAGGCGCCGGCGATCCAATGCCCCCGGCATTGCAGATGTCCTGGCGTCGCGCCATCGCGCGGCAGCGGTTTTCCGGTCTCGTCAACAATGCGGATCTCGTTGCCGTACAGCGGCTTGCCCTGGGTCCGCATCGCTGCCACCGCGGCATCAACGGGCTGGTCATGCGGTGCGCAGGAGATGGTCGCACCATGCGTCGTCTCGGTCATGCCCCAGCCATGCGACGTGCGAACGCGGTAATCACGCAGATACGTCTCGATCATGCTCGCCGGAGGAGCAGTACCACCGGAGAATATGCGATTGAGCCGGCCAAGTGCCTGGCCGGTCGCCCGACAATAATCCAGCATGCCCAACCAGATCGTCGGCACGGCGGCAGCGACCGTGACATCCTCCTGCACGATCAGGCTGTGGAGCCAGGCGCTATCGGCGCGGCGGCCGGGCATGACGAGCTTCGCGCCGTACATCGGCCCGAGGAACGGCACCGCCCAGCCGTTGCAGTGGAAGAAGCCGGGAATGGCAAGGATGCAGTCGTTGGCCGACAGCGCCCATCCGTTGCCACCGCCGGTAGACATTGCCGAGAGCACGGTCCCGCGATGGGAGTAGAGTGCGCCCTTCGGCTGGCCTGTCGTGCCGGAGGTAAAGCAAAGCGCGCAGGCGGCACGTTCGTCCAGCGCGGGCCACACGAACGTCTCGTCACCAGCGTCGATCAGGTCCTCGTAGCACTGCACGTTCGGCAGGTCGGTCGCCGGCATGTCCGGCCGCGCGGCCATCACGATGAACCGGTCCACCGCTTCCAGGCGCGGCGCCAATTGCTCTGCCAGCGCGACCGTATCGGCGTCGATGAACAGCGTGCGGTAGCCGGTAAAGTTGATCGTATAGAGGATTTGCTCCAGCGGCAGACGAGGATTGGCGGTATGCAAAACGCCGCCGATCCCGCTGACACCATAGAATAGTTCAAAATGCCGGTGCGTGTTCCAGGCCAGCGAACCGACGAACCCGCCGGTCTCCAGCCCGACACGTTGCAACGACGACGCAAGCCGCCGGGCACGCGCGGCGGCGGTGCGATAATCGCTGCGCACTGTTTCGCCACGGCTGCACGACACGATCGGCGTCGCGGCGAACGTCGTGGCGGCATGCTCGATCACCGTGGACAGCAGCAGCGGATAGTCGAGGTTGAGTCCCAACATGGTCGGAATCCCGTCCCTCCCTTGGTCGGTCCAGGCGCAAAACCCGAATTTTGTTCAGGACTGACGTTGCGAGAGCCGGTATCGCCTGTCAATCTGACCCCGCGACCTGGATGTGGGGAGATGTGCGCGTGGCAGGCATGATGGAAGGCAAGGTTGTCGTGGTCACCGGCGCCGGCGGTGGCATCGGCCGGGAGATTGCGATCATGATGGCGGCGGCCGGGGCCAAGGTGATCGTCGCCGATATCGGCGCCTCCCTGACCGGTGGCGGCGGTTCGGTGACGCCGGCGCAGCAGACCAGGGACATCATCCGGCAGGGCGGTGGTGCCGCGGAAATCAGCACGGAGTCCGTTGCCGAATGGGGGTCCGCGCAACGGATCATCCAGGCGGCGCTCGATCATTTCGGGCGTATCGACGCGGTGGTGAACAATGCGGGGATCCTGCGCGACGGCATCTTCCATCGGATGAGCGCGGATGACTGGCTGGCCGTGATTGCCGTGCACCTGAACGGCAGCTTCTTCGTCAGCCGCGCCGCAGCCGAGCATTTCCGCAAGCAGGAGAGCGGGGCTTTCGTCCACATCACCAGCACGTCCGGGCTGATCGGCAATGTGGGCCAGGCGAATTACGCGGCAGCCAAGCTCGGCATCACGGCGCTGTCGAAATCGATCGCGCTCGACATGCAGCGCTACAACGTCCGCTCGAACTGTCTGTCGCCCTGGGCATGGAGCCGCATGACCAGTTCCATTCCGGCCGCCACGCCGGAGCAACAGGCGGCGGTGGAGAAGCTACAGCGCATGACGCCGGACAAGAATGCGCCGCTGGCCGTGTTTCTTGCCTCGGATGCCGCGAAAGACGTCACCGGCCAGGTGTTCGGCACGCGCATGAACGAGATCTACCTGTTCAGTTCGCCGCGTCCGATCCGCATCGTGCACCGTGCCGAGGGCTGGACGCCGGAGACGATCGCCGAACACGCGGCGCCGGCGTTGCGGGCGGCCTTCATGCCGCTCGATACCTCCGAGCAGGCGTTTCCCTGGGATCCGGTCTGAGCCCGGGCCGGGATGCGGCAGGCACCGGGCTACCGATTATCCGAATATTATTCGGATTGTCTTGACAGCGATCCCCTGGGCGCCGATCCTCCCCGGGCGGGTGCCGGGGACCAGGCACCCGGGAGGGAGTGCCCAATGCCCGATGACCTGCGGCCACGCAGCATTGCGGAAATGCCCGCGCAACGTCCCTCGGCGCCAACCAGCCGGGCAGAGGCGCGCGGCAGGTTCTTCAACACCGGCAACGCATTCAACATACAGTTGCCGCCGGTGCCGGATCGGATCTTCGCCGCGGAGCCGGCCAGGGCGCTCGACCCGGCGACGCCGACCGGACTCATCTCCTGCGACATTTCGGCGGAGTTGGCGTGCGGGTTCCCGGCGACGACGCCGCTGGTGCTGGCGCGCTATGCCAGGATCCGTGCCGGCGAAAGCCTGACGACCGATTTTGTCGCCAGCGGGGTGATGGCCTATGTGATCCAGGGCCGCGGCACGACACAGTGCGCCGGCGAGGACATCGCATGGGGTGCGGGCGATCTGTTCATCCTGCCCGGCGGGGAGCCGGCGACCTATGTGGCCGGCGATGGGGACGCCGTGCTGTGGCTGGTCACCAACGAGCCGCAGCTTGCGTTCGAAAATCTGCGCGCGCCGGCGCAAGGACGCGCGCCGACCGAACTCGTGCACTATCGGGCGGCGGAGATCGCGCGGCAGATCGCGCAACTCTATGAGGTCGGCCGCAACGAGGAAATCGCCGGATCGGCATTGATCTTTTCCGCGGAACGCCAGGAGGCGACGCGCAATATCCTGCCGACCCTGACGGTGGCGATGAACTCTCTGCCGGGCGGGGTCGTGCAACGACCGCACCGGCATAATTCGGTCGCGGTGTCGCTGATCATCGAGGGCGATCGCTGCTTTTCGGTGATCGACGGCAAACGCAAGGACTGGGCGCCCTGGGCCACGACGATCACCCCGCCGGTGTCCGTGCACTCGCACCACAATGGCGGCAATGCGCAGGCGCTTTTCCTGATCGTGCAGGACGGCGGCATCTACTATCACACGCGGGCAATGGGGTTCGAGTTCGCCGAACACCCCGGCTAGCACCGCAGCTTCTATCCGCAAGAAGGGACCGGCCATGGCATCCTCGGGGGGAAAAACCGTTGCGGACCGGCTGACGGTTCGCCCGCTGCATCCCGCGCTTGGCGCGGAGGTGCGCGGCGTCGACATGCGTGCGCCGCTGGGTCCGGACAGCTTCAAGGCCGTGCATGACGCCTGGATGCAGCATCTGGTGCTGGTGTTCCCCGCGCAGCACATCACCGACGCGGAGCATGTGGCGTTCACGCGAAGCTTCGGCGAGCCGGAGCTGTTTCATCAGAAGATCATCCGCTCCAGCCGCGTGCCGGAGATATTCCGCGTCTCCAACGTGGACGACGACGGCAATCTGATGCCGCCGGAGCACCCGACGGTGCAGCAGGTCGCGCTGGCGCAGTTCTGGCACACCGACAGCAGCTACCGCGCCATCCCGTGCACCGGTGCGCTGCTGCACGGCGTGGAAGTCAGCCGCACCGGCGGCGAAACGCAGTTCACCAATATGTACGCCGTTTACGAGGCCCTGCCGGACTCGCTCAAGCGCCAGGTGCAGGGACGCAAGGCGCGGCACAATTTCGGCCATCTGCACACGCTGGCCTCGCTGAAGCCGCTGACCGAGGAAGAAAAGGCCGCCATGCCGCCGGTCTGGCAGCCGATGGTGCGCCGGCATCCGGTGACCGGCCGGGAGTCGCTGTACATCAGCCCGATCTACAACGACGAGATCGAGGGCATGAGCGCGCAAGACGGCAAGAGTCTCATCGACGCGCTGACCGCCTTCGCCGCGCAGCCCCGCTTCGTCTATCGCCATCACTGGCAACCGGACGATGTCGTGATGTGGGACAACCGCTGCACGATGCACCAGGTAACACCGCACGACCCGCGTGAGCGGCGGGTCATGCACCGCACCACCATCGTCGGAACGCAGCCCGTTCTGGCCGCCTGAGGAGCCACAGGTCATGCCGCCAATGCAGCCATCCGTCGTGGAGCATCCGAATCCAAATCCGGCGTGGCTTGCGAAGTTGCACGAGGACATTCTGCATCCCGACCTGCCGATCGTCGATCCGCACCATCACCTGTGGGACCGCCCGGGCAGCAAGTACTACCTGGACGAGCTGCTGACCGATCTGAACGCCGGCCACAACATCGTCGCGACGGTGTTCCTGCAATGCTTCTGGGCCTATCGCCCCGACGGACCGGAGGAGATGCGTCCGGTTGGCGAGACGGAGTTCGTCGCGTCGGTCGCCGCGGAGGCCGAACGACGCGCGACTCGCACGCGGGTCTGCGCCGCTATCGTCGGGCATGTCGATTTCCGTGCCGGCGCGCAGGTCGACGCGGTGCTCGAGGCGCATGTCGCTGCGGCCGGCGGTCGCTTTCGCGGCATCCGCCAGGTGACCGCGCGCCACCCCGACTTCCTGGCCAGCATTTCGACGCCGCCGCCGCTGGGCTTGATGGGCGATCCGGCGTTTCGGGCCGGGTTCGCCCGCCTTGGGAAATACGGCCTGAGTTTCGATGCGTGGCTGTATCACACACAGCTTGGCGAACTGCTGGACCTGGCGCGCGCCTATCCTGCAACACCGATCGTCATCAATCATGTCGGCGGTCCGCTCGGCGTCGGCCCGTATCGCGGCACGCGCCACGAAGTCTTTGCCGCGTGGCATGACAGCATGCGATGGCTCGCCACATGCCCGAATGTCCACGTCAAGCTCGGCGGTCTCGCCATGGCAGTCAACGGGTTCGATTTTCACCACCAGGTGCTGCCGCCATCGTCCGGGGAACTCGCGTCGGCCTGGCAGCCTTGGATGCACGCCTGCATCGAGGCGTTCGGCGCCGACCGCTGCATGTTCGAGAGCAACTTCCCGGTGGACAAGGCGATGTGCAGCTATCCGGTGCTGTGGAATGCGTTCAAACGCCTGGCCGCCGGTGCCTCTGCCGACGAGCGCCGCGCGTTGTTCCATGACACGGCGGCGCGATTCTACCGCATCACGGTCTGACCGGATCGCATCAAGGGGGAGACATGACCAGGATCACACGCCGCGCCGCACTCGGCGCGCTCGCCGCCGCGCCGCTTGCACGTCCCGGCTTGCTGCGCGCTCAGAGTTCATCCGTCTCGGTAAAGATCGGATTGCTCAGCGACGTCGGGGGACCCTATCGAAATGTCGGTGGCCCCGGTAGCCGGGTGACCGCCGAGATGGCGGTGGCAGATTTCGGCGGCTCAGTGCTCGGCCGGCCGATCGAGGTGATGCAGGGCGACGATCAGAACAAGGCGGATGTCGCGGGCGCCCTGGCGCGTGAATGGATCGACGACAAGGGGGTGGATGTGCTGGCCGATGGCGCGGCCACCTCGGCCGGGCTCGCCATCCAGCAGGTTGCCCGGGACAAGAAGCGCATCTTCCTGATGAGCACGCCGACCGCAACGGTCTTCATCGGCAAGCAATGCTCGCCGTATGGCTTCCAGTTCGCCGCGGATACCTACGCGCTGGCCAAAGGCGTCGGCGGCGCCTTGTCCAGGGCCGGCGGCGACACCTGGTTCTTCATCACCGCCGACTATGAGTTCGGCGCTTCGCTGCAAGCCAATACCGAGGAGTTCGTGAAGGCCGCCGGCGGCAAGGTGCTGGGCAGCACACGCGCGCCGCTCGGCACCGCGGACTTCTCCAGCTATCTGGTGCAGGCGAAGGCATCGGGTGCGAAGGTCATCGGACTGGCCAACGCCGGCACCGATCTACAGAACTGCATCAAGCAGGCTGCGGAGTTCGGCATCGCCAAGAGCAGTCAACGCCTGGCCACCCTGCTGATGATCGTCGGGGACGTGCTGTCGCTGGGCCAGGACGTCTGCCAGGGCCTGGTGCTGACCAACTCATTCTATTGGGACCTGTCGCCGGAAACCCGAGCCTGGACCGAGCGCTATGCGGCGAAGATGCAGGCGCCGCCAAACGAATATAACGCCGGCTGCTATGCCGGCGTGCTGCACTGGCTGAAGGCGGTGAAGGCGGCGAATACCCTGGACGCCGACGCCGTGGCGGCAAAGATGCACGCAACGCCGCTGAACGACTTCTACAACAAGAACGTGCGGATCCAGGCAAACGGCTGCGTGCCGCACACAATGTATTTGTGGCAGGTAAAGACGCCGTCCCAGAGCAAGCAGAAGTGGGACCTGTTCGATCGGCTCGCCACCATTCCGAGCCCGGAGGCCTTTCCGCCACCGGCATTGCTCGGCTGCCCGCTCGTGCCGGCGTAATTCTACCCGGCGATCTCGAACCAGAAATCGAGCATTTCGCCTTTGCGTTCGGCGGCAAACGTCGTCGTCACCCGCGTCCCGATTTGCAGTTTTTCTGCCGCCGCGTGCGGATCGGTCAGGTCGATGCCCTTGAAGAAGCCGCCCAACGCAGTGTCGGCACCGTCCAGCAGGACATAGCCGAACGCGTACGGCGGCTCCGGCAGGTTGTTGAAGCGCTCATACACCATGGTGAACGCCTCGATGCGCCCGCCGGGGCCGACCTTCACCCATTCGGTGGTCGGCAACAGCGTCTCATCCGAGAACGACCGCGGCGGCACCAGCACACGGCCGGTCTTGGCGCAGCGCCGCCCATAGATCGCCGCCTCGTCGCGGATGCGCGTATAGAACCAGCTCGCGGTTTCGCCGATCGCGTGATCGTAGGTGATATTCCAGACTTCCTGACGTCCCAGCAGTTCCATGATCTGCACCCCGTTCATTGAAAACTCTTCGGCTACGCCTCGATCACCATGGTACCGAAGATCTGGTGGTCGCCGCCGTTGCCGCTGGCGATGCCCAGCCGGGCACCCGTCACCTGATGGTCGCCCGCGCGCCCCCAGACTTGCAGGGCCACCTCGGCAACCCGCGCCATGGCGGTGACCGCGATCGCATTGGTGCAGAGCGTGCCGCCGGACGGATTCACCGGGATGCGTCCGCCGAGCTCAAACTCGCCGTCGCGCAGCCGCGCAATCGATTCGCCTGGCCGAGCCACCAGTTGCGCAGCATCGATGGCGTGGAATTCGGTATTGCTGAACGGCGCGTACAACTCGGCCACGTGCACCTGCCGCGCCGGGTCGGTGATGCCGGCCATTCGGTAGGATTTCTCGAACGAACGGCCGAGGGCATAGGCGTTGGCATGCTCTGCCGTCGGGTTGTTCCCCATGCGATCGCCCATCCAATAGGTCTCCGCCGAATGGCCGACGCCGGTGATCCACACCGCATCCAGGCGGTTATCGCGGATGAAACGCTCGGACGCCAGCACCATCGCCGCGCCGCCGGACGATTGCGGACAGCAATCCAGCAGTTTGATCGGCCAGGAGATGGTGCGCGACGCCATCACATCGTCGATCGTCACGATCTTGCGCAGATGTGCCTTGGGATTCAGCGCCGCCTGGCGGCGGTTCTTGACCGTGACGCGCGCCATGTCTTGCTCAGTCATGCCGTAGCGCTGCATGTAGCGCACCGCCGACATCGCCAGCATGTTGATGGTGCCGAGCGGCAGCGGACGTTCGTAGCTGGGATCCCAGATCTTGTTCAGCACGGTCTGCGAATCGCCGCACTCGCCGATCTTGTCGGCGCCCGCGGTCAGCACGACGTCGAACATGCCGGATGCCACGTGGTAATACGCCGCGGCGACCGCGGAAATGCCGGTCGCCCCGCCATTGTTGATGCGCAGAAACGGCTTGTTGCGCCCGCCCACGGCATCCACGCCCAGCCGTTCGGCATTGCCGATGCCCACCATCGCATCGGGCGAGAGCGAATACACGACGGCCTCGATCGCATCGAAATCGAGCCCGGCGTCGAGCATCGCCCGCAGGACGCCTTCCCGCACCAGCTCCGGATAACTGGCATCATCGCGGCGGGACCGAAACTCCGACTGGCCAATCCCGATGATGCCGACACGATCGGTGCTCATGGGCGAGCCTCCTGCGCGAGCACGACTGCCGCCTGGTATTGCATCGCGAACCCGCTGCCGGCGTGCGCCAGGCCGCAGCGCGCGTTCGGCACCTGATGCGGCCCGGCCCGGCCGCGCACCTGGTTGGCGATCTCCGCGATGCGGATCAGGCCAGTGCAGAACACCGGATTCCAGGTCAGCACGCCGCCCGAGAGGTTCACCGGCAAGCGACCGCCACGGCTGAAGCTGCCGTCAGCCGTGCGTGCCGCCCAATCCTGGGGCGGGCACAGCGATAACGCCTCATACGCCAGCAGCTCCGAATAGGGCGTTGCGTCCGTCATTTCCGCGACGTCGAAAGCCGTGGTTGGATCGGTGATGCCGGCCGCGGCATAGGCCTGTCGCGCGGCGGCAGCGAGTGCCGGCGCGACGCTCAGATCGCGATCCCCGAGGAAACTCGGTTCCGTCGCCCAGCCCATGCCGCGCAGCCAGGCGACATCGCGCAGGCCGCGTTCGGCGATGAAGTCGGGCGCCGCCAGCACCAGAGCGACGCTGCCGGTAACCGGCGCGCTCGTCATCGTCGGCGTGATCGGCCAGCGCATCGGACCGGGCGCCGGATGCAAGGGCGGATCGGGCCAGGCGACGCGGCCATGCGCGCGGTTCTTCTCGGCAATCGCCTCGGCCGCGGCACGCGCCGCCGGCTGCGCATTCTCCAGTGCCGAGGCCTGCAATGCGTGCGCCGACAATTCGTCAAGCGGCAAGGCGCGATGGAAATACGGATCGGCGCCAAGCCGCTGTGCCTCCGACATCGACGAGACCTCGGTCGGACTCCAGGACACGATCAGTTGCGTGCGGAACTGGCCGGAGCCGACGCGCAACGCGCCCAGGATGAACGCGTGTTCGGACGCCGACGGCGTGGACATGATGTCGCGATCGACGCCACCGACGGGGCCCGACGCCATCATGACGGAGATCGAACGGCCGTCGAACTGGTCATTGGAAGCGACCACGATGCCGTCGATGTCGTCGATCCCGATGCCGGCATCAGCCAACGCAAGCTGCGCCGTATCGTAGATGATCTCCTCCAGCGACCGGTTGCGTGCTGCGATCACTGGCCTGATCGCGCAGCCGATCACTCCGGGCTGGACTCGCAATCCCATCGCATTGCTCCTGCTTCGGTGAAGAGTGGCCGTGCCATGCATCAGGCTCCCGGTGCGATCAGCACGCGTCCGGCCGCCGCACCGGACCGCACCAGCGCCAGGGCTTCAACCGCCTGCGCCAACCCGAAGCGCGGGCCAAGCATGGCGCGGATGCCGCCCGGACGCAGCAGGCGCAGGCTGAGCCGCAGCTCCTCGCGCGTGGTGCTGGTGGCGCTGAGCATCGAAATGCCTTTAAGAAAAAGCTGCGCCGGATTGAAGCGCACGAAATCGCCGGTCAGTTGGCCGATCAGCACCCAGCGTCCGCCCCGCGCCAGGGCGCGTCGTGCCGGCGTGAACACTGGCGTGCCGACGGTGTCGAGCATGCAGTCAACGCCTTCGCCGTCGGTCAGTGCCTTCACCTCGGCGGAGAAATCGCCCCCACGCGCGGCGAGCACCACCGCGTCGGCACCCAGTTCGCGCAGTGTGGCAGCTTTGTCCGGCGAAGTTGTCTGCGCGATCACCCAGCCGCCGGCACGCTTGGCCAACTGCACGCCGTGCATGCCGAGCCCGCCGCCGGCACCCGTCACCAGCACGGTATCGCCGGGCGCGATGCGGCCGACGGCACGCACCGCGTGCAGCATGGTGCCGATCGCACAGGCCGCGATCGCGGCCGCATCCAGTGGCACGTCGTCAGGCAGCCGCACCACATTGTCCGTGTCGACCGCAACGAACTCGGCGTATCCGCCGTTCAGCCGCGTATCGCCGAGGAAGACCTGTTCGGCGCACAGCGGTTCGCGGCCGCCGCGGCAAAACCGGCACTGGCCGCAGACATGCTCGCGCTGCGTGGTGGCGACGCGGTCGCCGACGGCAAACTCGCTCACCGCACCGCCGACGGCGACGATGGTTCCGGCAATCTCGTGCCCGGGGATGCAAGGCAGTACGATGCCGGCACGCAGGATACCGGCGCAAACCGCGACGTCGTGCGAGCAGATGCCGCAGAATGCTACCTGAATGACGACCTGGCGTGGGCCAGGAGCCGGGTCCGGCACGGTTTCGCAACCGAGTGCGCTGGGACCGGGACCAGGCTCGCGAAGCACCATGGCACGCATCGCGCTACAGCACAGCGATCGGGCTGATCGGGCTGCCGGTACCGCCCAGCACGGGCAGTGGACTGGCCGCGAACAGGAACTCATGACGCCCGGTTGCTGCGAGTTGCTGGAGCACGAGGCCTTCCAGCAGCGCAATGCCAAAATCGCGGATCAGCCGCTGATGCACCGGAAAGACCGTGCCCCGGACGAATGGAATGACCTCGATAGCGAAATTGTCGGCACCCAACACGGCGATTTCGCGTTCGGCAAGCCACAGCGCAGCCTCGATGTCGAGTCCGGGTTCGCCATTGAACGAGACGGCTTCCGCGCGGCCCTGGCTTTCCGCCCAACCGGTGCGGATCAGCACGATATCGCCCTTGCCGGGGTCGACGCCCGCGTTGGTTGCCGCACGCTGAAGCTCCGCCCGACCGATCGCGGCGCCATCCGGCAACGGGCCACCATGCAATCCCGCGATATCGAGCAATACGCCGCGGCCGACGATCGGCCCCATCTTGTCGATGCCGCAACGCGTCGCCCCGCTGGTGCTGCGCGTGCCACTGCCCGGAAAACCGTTGTACAGCGCGTCGTCGTACCATGCGTGGCACAGCGCATCGATATGCGTGCCGATATGCAGCGGCAGGACGACCGTATCCTCGGCGAACTGGAAACCGCCGGGCCGGCGCGCGCCTGCGGCATAATCGCCGCCGTCGCGTCCCATGAAGTGCTGCACGCCGGCCCGGTGCTGCGGCACCGGGGTTTGTGGGGATAGGGGCTGTGCCAGCGAGAGAACTTGCCCGGACCGCACCAGCGCCGCGGCGTCCCGTACCTGCGACCCATCGATGTGGTTCAACGCACCGCGCTCGTCCTCGTCACCCCAGCGGTGCCATGCCTCGCGCGTCACGGTGCGACGTCCCGGCTCAAGGATGCGGCGATCTGCTTCAACTCCCGGCGCATCAGCTTGCCGGTCACGGTCACCGGCAGCGACTCGCATACTTCGATGAAGTCGGGCACTTTGTAGCGTGAGGCCAATGCACGGCAATGGGCCGCGAGCTCATCCGGACGCAGGGTGATCCCGGGCTTCGGCACGACGAAGGCAGCGAGCAATTCGCCCTGTGTGGAATCGGGTACGCCGACCACGCCGGCAAGCGCAACCATCGCATGCCGCATCAACACATCCTCCACCTCCGCCGGCGAGATGTTGATGCCGCTCTTCTTGATCATTTCGCTGACGCGGCCGCTGAACGAGATCGCGCCATCGGGCAGCAGGCGCCCCATGTCGCCGGTGCGGAAGAACCCGTCCGCGCTGAGCGCCGTTGCCGTCTGCGCCGCGCTGCTGCCGATATAGCCGCGCATGACGTAGCCACGCACCTCGATCAGCCCTTCCTCGCCGCGTGGCTGCTCGGCGCCGCTAACGGCATCGACGATGCGGATTTCGACGCCAGGCAGCGGCGGTCCCTGACACGCGGCGCGACGTTCCAACGGCCAGTCATGCGGCGTGACGCAGCAATTGCCGTAGCTTTCGGTCTGGCCATAGACGTTGCAGATCTCCGAGGCGCCAAGCACCTGCGCCGCGGTAAGGATGTCCTGCGGCGCGCCGATGGTCAGGCCGGTGCGCAAGCTGCCTGTCCGCTCCCGCCGGAAATCCCGATGCGAGATGATCGCGCTGGTGATCGCCGGCAGGGTATAGAGTGCGGTGCAGCGATGCCGCTCGATCAGGTCGATCGCTTCTCCGGGCTCGAACCGGCGTTGCAGAACAAGCGCGGCGCCGTGGGTCAGCGTCGCCGACATCGCGTTGGCACTGCCATACGACCAGAACAACGGTGGCGCGAGCAAAACGCGATCGCTCGGCCGGTAGCCCTGGCGTTCACCGATATTGAAGCCGTTCTCGATGATCCCGAGATGCGACAGCGGCACGGATTTCGGCCGGCTGCTGGAGCCCGATGTGTAGATAACGATGGCATCGTCCGCGGCACTGGGTCCCTCGCCCGGCGGCAGACGTGGTGCGGGCGAAGCCGACTGCAACGCCTCGAACCGCGGAAATCCGGCAGCCGCTTCGCCCAGCACCACCACGTCTCGCAGCCCCGTCTCCGCCGCGATCTCCGGCAGCAATCCACGCAACGCGGCGGCGAAGTCGTTGTCGCCAAACCGATCGAGCGTGATCAGCATGCGGACGGCGGAGTCCCGCAGCAGCCAGTCAAGCTCGTCACGCGTGGACCAGGTGCTGAATGCGACCACCACCCCCCCGGCAATCACCGTCCCGAAGAATGCTTCAAGCCACTCCAGTCGGTTGTTCACCAGGAGCCCGACACGCTCGCCACGAGCGATGCCGCGATCGCGCAGTGCGGCGGCAACCCCGGCTGCACGCTGCGCGAGTTTCGCGTAGGAGACAACGCGATCGCCGCAGATCACAGCAGGCCGCGCCTCGTGGCGCTCGGCTTGCTCGAAAACGAGATCGGCCAGTGTCCGGCTGTAGGGCGCTTTCATGGCTCCCAGGTCGTCCCAGGCAACGGTGTCTGCATGCGGTCGGTCCAGTCCGCGACACGACGAGTACGCCGGTCGCTGCCGGCCGGCGGCGACCCGTCCAGGCGAAGGGTTGTTTCCGAATATTATTCGCCTTTTACGGTCGATTATGTCAGGCTGTCAAGCCGGCGAGCCTTCGACAGACGTGGCGCTGATATCGCGGGAACCGGCGTTGTTTGCCGGGCGGCACCATCCCGATCTATCCAGGGAAAATAGGCTTGTGTCCGGCCGAATCGGCGCCGGACTTTTTGCGAGGAACCAGGGCAGACGATGCCGGATGGGACAAAGACACCGGCGAAGGAGCAATGGCTCGAGATCCTTGAGCAAGCGGCCAACGGCTATCTTGCCGGCTCGCGCGACCCCAAGCAGGACCGGAGCCGGCGCCGGCAACAGGATCTGCTCGAGGCGGCCACGAGAATCTTCGCGCGAGACGGAATCGCCAAGGCAAAGATGGCGGACATCGCCGCGGAGGCCGGCATCTCCGTGTCGTCGATCTACGACTACTACCCGAGCAAGGAGGACCTGGCGTACGAGATCCCGATCCGTCGCCTGGCGCAGTTCTATGCCGAGTTTCTCGCGCAGGCTCCGGCGCTGAGTACCATGCGGGAACGCTTGCACCTGTACCTGTCCATGGCGACCGATTATGCGCGGCGCAATCCGGACTGGGCGCGCTTACTGTACCTCGAAATCTGGCCGAGTGTCCTGATCGAAGAGGCGCGAGTCCGGCGGGCCGTCGATGACTTTGGCAGGATTGTCGTGGCGATGATCCGTGCCGGCAGCCGGCGGCGAGAATGGGACGCGGCACTCGATCCCTACCGTACCGCCACGATCCTGATGGGGAGCATCACCCACATGATCATCACCTGGTTGCTCTATCGCAGGCCGGAAAATCTGAGCAAGGCTACCAAACCGATGGTGGACCAATTGCTAAAGTTGCTCGATGGTGGCGAACCCCCGCTGGCGAAGCCGCGACGGGGAAGGGCCGCGGTCGGAGGCAGCAGGCAAGCGGGTTGAATCGCTGCGATTGCCGTTGCACGCAAGACATTCCCATGGAGCCGCCGCAGGGCGCCGGCGGGCGATGTGACTGTCAGCTTTGAGGGCACCCCGAGCGTCCGCGCGCCGGCAGCGACCGCTCCACCGCATGACGGCTGTGGCGCGGGGGCGGAAACACCAATGCCCGCCCAGCAGACCCGTCGCACACTTGACCCCCACCCCCAACTCGCCCGATCACCCTCCCCGCCATGTCCCTCCTGCTGATCTCCGCCGTCACCATCCGCCTCGGCGGCCGCACCCTGCTCGACGCCGCCGACCTGACCGTCGATCCCGGCCGCCGCATCGGCCTGGTCGGCCGCAACGGCGCGGGCAAATCCACCCTGCTGCGCGCCATCGCCGGCGACCTCCCGCTCGACGGCGGAGAGATCCGCCTGGCCGCGCGTGCCCGCCTCGCCACCGTCGCGCAGGAAGCCCCCTCCGGCCCCGCCTCCTTGCTCGACACCGTCCTGCAAGGCGACCCAGAACGCCTGGCGCTGCTGCACGAGGCCGAAACCGCCGACCCCACCCGCCTCGCCGAAATCCACGAGCGCCTGATCGCCATCGGTGCCGACTCCGCCCCGTCACGCGCCGCCGCTATCCTCGCCGGACTCGGCTTCGACGAGCCCGCCCAGCAACGCCCAGTGCAGGAATTTTCCGGCGGCTGGCGTATGCGAGTCGCCCTCGCCACCGCCCTGTTCGCCAACCCCGATCTGCTGCTGCTCGACGAGCCGACCAACCACCTCGACCTTGAAGCCACGCTCTGGCTGGAATCCTGGCTCGCCCGCTTCCCCGGCGCCGCCCTGGTCGTCTCGCACGACCGCGGCCTGCTCGACCGCGCGGTGCAATCCATCGCCTTCCTCGAACGCGGCAAGATCGCGCTGACTCCCGGCGGTTTCGACGAATTCGTCCGCATCCGCACCGAGCGCGCGTTGCAACAGAACCGCGCCGCCGAGCGCATCGCCGCGGAACGCGCGCACATCCAGTCCTTCATCGACCGCTTCCGCTACAAGGCGAGCAAGGCGCGTCAGGCGCAAGCCCGCATCAAGGCGCTTGCCCGCCTGCCGCAGATCGAAACGGTCATCGACGCCGCGCCCACCCGCTTCGACTTTCCCGAACCGGCGCGCATCGCCCCGCCGATCCTGGCGCTGGACCGCGTCAGCGTCGGCTACGACGGCACGCCGGTCCTGCGTGATATCTCCGCAACGATCGACACGGACGACCGCATCGCCTTGCTCGGCGCCAACGGCAACGGCAAATCGACGCTCGCCAAATTGCTCTCCGGCCGCCTGCAACCACTAACCGGCGAGTTGCGCCGCGGACCCAAACTGCGCGTTGGCTATTTCGCCCAGCACCAGACCGATGAGCTGACAGAGCAGGAAACGCCGATCGACCACATGGCGCGCGCGCTGCCACGCGCCAATCCAAGTCAGGTGCGGTCGCAACTCGCGCGTTTCGGACTCGATGCCGATCGGGCGGAGACGCCGGTCGGCAAGCTTTCCGGTGGTGAAAAGGCGCGACTGCTCTTGGCGCTTGCCACGCGCGACGCGCCGCAATTGCTGATTTTGGACGAACCGACCAACCACCTGGATATCGACGCGCGCGAGGCATTGGTGAAGGCGCTCGCCGATTTCCAAGGTGCCGTGCTGCTGATTACCCACGATCCGCATTTGGTGGAGCTGGTGGCCGACCGGCTGTGGCTGGTCGCCGACGGCACCGTGCGTCCGTTCGATGGCGACCTGGACGACTACCGCGCATTATTATCGGAACGCGCGCGACCGGCATCGCGCACCGATACCGGCACACGTCGCGACGAACGCCGCGAACGCGCTGAAGCGCGTGCCGCCCTGGCGCCGTTGCGTCGCCAGGCGAAGGACGCCGAGACCAAACTCGCCAGGTTGGCGGCCGAACGAACCGCGATCGAGGCGCGGCTGGCCGACCCGGCGCTCTATGCCCCGGGACGCGCCAGCGAGATCACCGCGGCGAATGCACGGCTCGCAGCGATCGCGCGCGAAACCGCGGCAGCCGAGGCGGCGTGGCTGGCAGCGGAAGAGGCGCTGGCCGTGGCAGGCTGACCGGCAGGCAGTATTGCCAATGCCGAAAAAATAGCTTGCTCCCGATCCGAGAGCCGGAAAAAGTTGTCCTTACGCGACGTGCGGGGGAAGCGCGGTGACGACCTATACATGGACGACCGGAACCGGCGGGGACTGGGCAACGTCGGCCAACTGGACCCCAACGGGGATCCCCGACGCGAACGATGCGGCGGCAGTGATCGGTGCGCCTGGTGCCGGCTACACGGTCACCATCGCGGCCGGCGAAAGCGAGATCGTCAATCAATTCACCATCGGCAATGACTTCATTGGCGGAGACCAGGCCGCAACACCGACGCTCGAAATCGCCGGCACGTTGCAGCTCGCCGGAAGCGATGCGACGAGCGCCTTCCTGCAAGGCGCGCTGCTGGTCGACAATTCCGGCGTGGTCGACGGTGCCGGCGGGCTGGGCGCTGCATATCTCCCCGGTCCCTTCTTCAACTTCACCAACAACGGCACGCTGATCGCAAACGCCGGCAGCACGACCGGTCTGTTCGTGCTGAGCGCATTCACCAACAACGGCACACTGCTGGCGAACAGCGGCGGCTTGTGGGTCGAAGGGCCGAGCTTCAGCAACCTGTCCGGCACGACCCTCACCGGCGGCAGCTATATCGTGCAGGGACCGACCGCAGGCACCGACAACGAGATCGGGTTCGACATCAACCCGGGCAGCGGCCCCGGCACCGATATCGTCACCGATGCGGCGAACATCGTGCTCGACGGCGCCGCGACGGAAATCCAGGTGTACAATGGCGGCTTCCAGCCGCTGGAGACGCAGCTCGAAACCATCAGCAACACCGGTTCCCTCCAGCTCCTGAGCGGCCGCGGCTACCAAACGACCAATGCCCTGACCGACGACGGCTTGCTCAACCTGCAAGGCGGCTCGCTCGCCACCGGCGGCCTGACGATCGGCAATACTGGCCTGTTCGAAGGATTCGGCGTCGTCTCCGGCAGCGTGTCCGACGACGGGGGTATCATTGCCAATGGTGGCGCGCTGTACATTCCAGGTGCGATCGGCGGCACCGGGTCGCTGACAATAGGCCCCGGCAGTTCGCTGAGCCTGGCCGGCGCCGATCCGTCAACCGTCGCCAATAACGGCCTCGTCTTCGACACCGCCGGGCTGCTCGACATCAACGCACTCACCGGCAGTGGCACGCTGGTGGTGCAAAGCGGCGGCACGCTGGAGCTGAATGCGCCAACCTCGGAGACCATCGTGTTCTCCGGCGACAACGCCAAGGTCGTGCTCGAAACGCCATTGCTCTATAGTGGCACTCTGGTCGGCTTCGGTCCGGACGACACGCTGGTGTTGAACGGCCTGAGCGCCGATGCCGCCACGGTGGTGAACGGCGACACGCTGGCAGTGATCGCCCACGGCGCCACGGTCGACACGCTGGCGCTGTCCGGTGACTACACCGGTGCGACATTCACCGCCGGCACAGTCGGCGCCACCGCAGTCATCACCAACATCGCCGGCGCGCCGCCGCGCGACGACATGCCGTTCACCATATCGCTGAGCGACACCGCCGGCCTGACGACCGGGCAGGAAGACGCCATCGTCAACGACCTCAGTGCCGCCGCACTCGACTGGGCGCAATATGTCACCGGCCATGCGCCGTTGCGCATCCAGCTCAACATCACCAGCGGCGCGCACGGTTCGGAGCTGGCGAGCGGCGGTTTCGCCAGCTCGATCGACTCCGGCGAGACGATCAACGGCGAGACGATCGTCATCCCATCAAGCATCTATGCTCTGACCACCGGCAACTATGTCGCCGGGTCGACGGCTGACGTCGTGGTGAATTTGCCGCTCTCCACCGGCGAGCTGGACAGCGCCGGCGGGCTTTTCGTGGATCCCGATCCGCTGGCCCCCGACGATCCCGTACCCAGCAACGAATTCGATTTGCTCAGCGTATTCCGCCATGAGTTGGCACACGGACTGGGGTTCGGCGGCCTCACCACGCAGGATGGCGGGCTCGGACCCGACGCGACCTTGTTCGACGCGTACATTCAGGACACCGTCGTCAACGGCAACACGATCACGGCAGCAAATTTCGTCGGCCCCAATGCCGAGGCGGCCTACGGCGCCTTCCTGGGCACCAACTCTCCCACGCCGGTCCCGCTGACCCTGCTCAACAACGGCGAGAACTTCGCCCATGTTGCAAACCTCAGCACCGATCCGCTGGCCCAGGACCTGATGAGCGGCATCGGCATCGGCGAGGGTCAGGTGCGCGACATCTCCTCGGTCGATCTCGCCATGTTGCAGGATGTCGGCCTGCCGGTCACCGCGCCGATCATCTGCTTTCTGCGCGGCACGCATATCGCCACGCCCGCCGGCGAGGTGCCGGTCGAGTGCCTCAACATCGGCGATCTGGTGCTGACCCGTACCGGCGCGGCGCGCCCGATCGTCTGGATCGGTATCGGGCGCGTGCTGGCGACGCGCGGACGGCGCAGCGCCGCGACACCCGTAATCGTGCGCAAGGGGGCCCTGGCCGACAACGTGCCGCATCATGATCTACGCGTCACCAAGGCGCACGCGCTGTATTTTGACGGTGCTTTGATTCCGGTGGAGTTCCTGGTCAATCATCGCTCCATCCTGTGGGACGACCGCGCGCAGGAGGTCGAGCTGTTCCATATCGAGCTGGAGACGCATGACATTCTGCTGGCGAACAGAGCGGCGGCCGAGAGTTATCGCGACGACGGCAATCGCTGGCTGTTCCGGAACGCCAATAGCGGCTGGCATCTCCCGCCGCAGGAACCCTGCGCCCCCGTGCTGACCGGCGGCCGGCTCGTTGATGCGTTGTGGCTACGGATTCTCGAGCGTGCCGGGCCGCGTCCCGGTTGGGTGCTGACCGAGGATCCGGACCTGCATCTTCAAGTGGCAGGCGATCGGGTGGACGCCGCTTTGCACCACAGCACAGCGCATATTTTTCGCCTGCCTGGCCGGCCCATTGACGTGCGGATCGTGTCACAGGCCGGCGTACCCGCGGAACTGGGTCTGGC